>JBKJPD010000260.1:0-2503 GCA_046595345.1 Pseudonocardia sp. | reverse complement strand
TGTGGCGGAGCGCAGACTCGAAGGTGCGCTGGGCTTCGCGGAGGCGCCCTTGGGTGATCTGGATGTCTGCGAGGGCCAGCGAGCAGCCCATGACATCAGGGAGGTAGCCGCCTGCTTTGAAGCAGGCGACCGACTCGATGTAGCGCTCGCGTGCGTCGTCGAGGTTTCCTCGGCTCCAGTAGGCCAGTCCGAGCAGCGCCGCGGCCGCTCCACGCTGGAGATGATCGTCGGCGCCGATCAGTTCGAGGACGCGCTGCGCATGCTGGATGGTCCCGTCGGTGTCGCCAGCGAGGAGGGCGAGCCCGGCTCGGTGCACGGCAGCCATAGCCGCGAGACGACCCTGCGCGACCTCGTCGAAGACGACCGGTGCGTCCGTGCGGCGAAGCCAGGAGTCAACGATCTCGAGCAGCGGCTCGAGCCCGGTCACATCACCGGTCGCCATGCGAGCCCCCACGAGGGCCATCGCCAGCACCGGTCGCTCCGCGTATAGGTCAGCGGGTAGGGCTTCGAGCCAGGCCCGCAGCTGCGACTCTTGGCGCGCCTGCTGCATCGCTGGCGCAGCCAGTTCGATCAGCTCCGCCGCCCGCGCTGGATCATCCCCAGCCAGGGCATGCACGATCGCCTGCTGCGGATCACCGTTGGCGGCGTACCAATCGCTCGCCCGGCAGTGCAGCTCGGCCAACCGGCCGGGACGATCATCGAGGAGCCGGGCCCGGAGCACCTCACCGAACAGGTGGTGGTAGCGATACCAGGTGCGGCGGTCATCGAGAGGAACCAGAAACAGGTTCGACCGGTCGAGCTCCTCGAGGATGGCCTTGGCATCTTGTTGGCCGGTCACCGCGGCACAGAGCGGGCCGGTCAGGCGGCTCAGGAGTGAGGTGTCCAGGAGGAAGTTGCGGACCTCCTCGGTCTGGCGGTCCAGGACCTCGTCCGTGAGGTAGTCGAGGATGAACCGGTCGTCGCCTGCGAACTCGTTCAGGAACGACGCCGGATCGCTGCGGCCCTGCATCGACAGCGCAGCAAGCTGCAGCGCCGCGATCCACCCCTCGGTGCGGGCCTCGAGAACGTCAACGTCGGCTGCGGTGAGGGTCAGATCCATCGCGCCGTTCAGGTACGAGGCAGCCTCGTCGGCCGTGAAGCGCAGGTCGCCAGCGCGGACTTCGAGCAGGTCGCCGTCTGCTCGCAGCGATGCCAGAGGGAGCGGTGGATCGGCGCGGGTGACGATCACCAGGCTGACTTGAGGTGGGAGGTGTGCGAGCAGGAACGCGACCGAGTCGTGGATCTCCGACGCGTTGATCACGTGGTAGTCGTCGAGTACCAAGACGATGTCCTGCGATGCGGTCTCGAGGTCGTTGATCAGGGTGGCAACAACGGTTTCGAGCGGCGCACTACGAGCTTGGAGGAGGTCGATCGCCTCGGAGTTCAGGTCGGGGGCGGTGGCTGCGAGCGCAGCAAGAACGTAGGTCCAGAACCGCTCAGGCTCGTCGTCTCGTGGGTCGAGCGACAGCCAGGCGTTGCTGGGGTCGCCGGCGAACCAGTCGGCAACGAGGGTGGTCTTACCGAACCCGGCCGGTGCCGAGACAAAGGTCAGGGCCCGGTGGCCGATCTTGGCGGCGAGATCGCGAAGCCGAGGCCGAGCGACAAGCGTTCGACGCCGTCGCGGTGGGTGCAGCTTCGTGGCGAGGAGCGGGGTCCCCTCGGCCGCCGAATCAGCGGGCGTCATGGACCGGGGGGTCTTCGGCGGGGGGCGGCACGGCCGGGATGCGCTCGCCTGTCTGACCGAGGAGGCTGACGATCTCGACCGGTTCGTCGCCGGCGGCTCCGAACCAGTGGCGGACCGCAGCCTCGATGCCTGCATCCGCCCCAATCGACACCACGGACGGCGAGCCGTGGCCTGCGTCAGCGATGGCTCGTTCAAGACTGGCCAACTCATTGGCTCGCCCCACGAAGTACTGGTTGGGCGAACGGTCCGGAGCGATTCCCCAGTATCACCTTCGGGCCGCCGCTGTGCCGTCACTCGGGCCTCCAGGGTCGGTGGCTGTCGGCTGTGACCGACGCAAGAGCGACGGTCGGCCGCCCGACGACGCCACCGCCGCCAGTCCGAGACAGGCGTCCTGCCTGCCAGGAGGTGGGACGGGCGAGTCGCGGTCCGGTCGGCTGCTCGATCGTGCGGGCCCCGGGCGCGCGGATCGGTCGGCGCAGGGAGAGCATCGCGATGGCCGACAGCAGTGCGGCGAGCCCACCGAGCGCGAACGGAACCCGAGGCGAGGAGACCTGGACGACCCACCCCATGAGGAGCGCGCCGATCGGGGTGCTGCCGAACCACGCCATCTGATGCAGGGCCATGACCCGGCCCTGCATTCCTGGTTCGGTCGCCTGCTGGAGCACGACGGTGTTCACCGACTGGAACGAGGCCGAGGCGAACCCGAGCGGGATGGTGACGGCCACGAACGGCCAGAACCCCGGCGTGACGGCCAACACGATGAACGTGCCCGCGAACGCG
>JBKJPD010000235.1:0-11314 GCA_046595345.1 Pseudonocardia sp. | reverse complement strand
CTCGGGCACCTGCGCACGCTCGCGGCGCTGCAGGACACTTCGCTCGATCATGGGGCGGCGAGCTTCACCGAGTTCGTACCGCTCCCGTTCGTGCACCACAACGCGCCGATCTACCTGGCCGGCATCGCCCGCCCGGGCCCGACCGAGCGCGACAACCGGGCCGTGCACGCCTTCGCCCGGCTCGCCCTGCACGGCCGGATCGACCATATCCAGTGCTCGTGGGTGAAGCTCGGCGACGACCTGTCGGCGCGGATCCTGCGGGGCGGCGCCGACGACATGGGCGGCACGCTGATGGAGGAGACGATCAGCCGGATGGCGGGCTCGGAGAACGGTTCGGCGCGCACGGTGTCGGAGCTGACCGCGATCGCCGCCGCCGCCGGCCGCCCGGTCCGCCAACGCGGTACGACCTACCGGGAGCCGGTGGCGCGGCTGGTGCCGGCGTTTCCGCCAGCACCCCGGTCGATTCCGCTGACGCCCGCCTGAACCGTCCGGCGCCTCCCCACCCGATCTCCCCCGTAACGGGGATCACAACGGATCGGAATGAGCGCACTGTGAGGGGGTCCGTCAGGAACCGTCACATTGCGGAAGGAGGCGGACATGTCCTTCATCCGCCGGTCACCCACACCCCTCACGCCGGTCGCCGCGAGGCTCGATCACGTCCATCGGGCAGGTGCCGCGGTGCTGGGCGCCGGACTCTGCGTCTTCGGCGTTCTCGGGTTCCTCGCCGCACCGGCGTTCCTGTCGACCGAAGGGGTCAGTGTCCTCGGCATGGGTAGCAACGGTCTGCTGTCCCTGGTCTCGCTGGTCGTCGGGGTGGTGCTGGTGGTGGCGGCCGGTCGCGGCGGGACCATCTCCTCGACGCTCACGGTCGTCATCGGCGGGCTGTTCCTGATGTCGGGGCTGCTTGGCATCGCCGTCCTGAACGGCCCGTTCAACCTGCTGGGCTTCCGCTGGGAGAACGTGGCCTTCAGCCTCACCTGCGGCGCGGTGCTGGTCGTCACCGGCAGTTACGGCCGCTTCACCGCGGGCCTGCCCTCGGAGAACCCTTACTACCAGCACCGGCACCCGCACCCGGCGGCGTCCGCCGCGGAGGGGCCGGACGGCGAGGTCCCGGCGATGGACTGGCGGCGCATCGCCGCCGCAGCTGCCGAGATGGCGGAGGCCGAGCGCGCCGTCGCGCAGGGGGCGTGCGGTGCGGAGCGCGCCAGGGTGCGTGCGCTCGAGGGCCTGTCCACCCACGAGGCACGCCTGCGCGCGTGGCTCGCCGACAGGGAGGCGCCCGCGCTGAACGTGCGCCGGTAGCCCGTCGCGGCGGCGTACTCCGGCGGGTACGCCGCCGACCCTGTCCCGACCCGAGGCACCCCGGACGACGATCTTGGGCAGCGGACGGTAGCGCGTACCGTGGCCTCATGGGTGTACTCGGCGAGATGTTCCCCGGCCCGAAGATCCGCGACGAGGCGGGCGAGGACGGTGCCGCACCGGCGTGGCGGCTCGGGCCGATCGATCTCGAACGTGGTGTGGTGCAGGTCCACCGACCGGCCCCCGCGGAGCCGGAGCCACCGGTCGACGACTGAACGGCGCGTCACTACGTTCGGACCACAGTCCGTTCAGTCGCGCCCTGGTGCGCGGGTGGTCAGCCGAGCCGGTCGCTCCGGAGCTGGTCGGCCCGCACCCAGGTGGCGTGGAACCCGAGAGGGACCCGCTGCGGCAGCAGTACCCGGGCCACCGGACCCGCCGCGAGGTCCGAGGCGTCGAGGATGTCCACCTCACTGCGCCCGTCGCGCTCGTCGGTCACGAAGCTGACGAGGTAGCCGTCGTCCTCGCCGGTGCTGCCGTCGCGCGGGGCGAAGGGGGACTCGCTGCCGAACCGTCCCGGGCCGAAATAGTGGTCCTGCCGTTCCCCGGTCGTGCGGTCATAGCGCAGCAGGCCGTCGAACTTGACCGTCTCGGCGTCTGAGATGTGCACGTTGTAGGCGTAACGGTTCGGCTTCCCGCAGAGCCTGGAGTCGATCGACGGGAACTCGGTGTTGGCGTCGTCGAGCTGCGTCTCGGTGGTGGTGCCGGCATCGAGGTCGAACACGTAGCGGTGCAGCCGGGCGTCGAGACGCAGGTAGCCGAGCAGCTTGCCCAACGGCCCCGGGCGGGTCGGAACGGGCTCCGGACGGGTCACGCGGCAGACGTCCAGGACGATCGTCCGGCCCTCCTCCCAGGCGTTCACGACGTGGTAGATGTAGCACGGCGCCGCCTCGAACCAGCGGATCTCCGACGCCTTCCCCCGACGCGGGATCACCCCGAACCGTGACGGCATCTCCCGATCGAAGGTGATCTTGTAGCGGCCCTGGAGGGCGGCCGCGGCGTCCTGGATCAGCGGCAGGTCCATCAGGATCGAGTAGTTCTCGGTGATCGCCATGTCGTGCGGGAGCCGGGGGCCGGGCAGGTCGAGCTTCACCGTGTGCTCGATCTTCCCCGAGGCGCCGACCACGCCGTAACGCAGCAGCGGGTTGCGCGCGCCGTAGTCGAACCACATCAGCTCGCCGGTGGTCTCGTCGACCTTCGGATGGGCCATCATGTCGCCGCGCATCGTGTTGAGGAACGTCTCGGCGCCCAGGGTCTCCAGCGAGAGCGGGTCGATGCTCATCGGCTGACCGCACAGGTACCAGGTGGCGAGCACCCGCCCGCGGTGGTGGACCAGGTCGGTGTTGGCGCTGTCCTTGAACGGGAGCCCGCGGGCGGTGCCCATCAGGTTGCCGCGCGGCGACTCCATCACCCCGGTCCACAGTGCGCTGCCCACCGCGTCCTCCTGCTGGAACGCGCGGGTGCGGACGTAGCGGTTGCGGTAACGGGCCCGACCGTTCTCGAACGACATCGCGTGCACCATGCCGTCGCCGTCGAACCAGTGGTAGCGGCCGGGGGCGTCGAAGCGGCGGTTGGGGCCGTTGCGCAGGTAGACGCCGTTGAGGTCGCGCGGGATCTCACCGATCACCTGCAGGTCCTCGGCGTCGATCTCGTCGCGGACCGGGGCGTAGATGCCCAGCAGATAGGGGTTCTCCTCGTCGATCCCCAACTGTGCGGCGAGCGCGATCGGTTGGTCGATGGTCATCCCCCGGACCTCCTGCCGACTAGGCATACGACGCTACCCCCGCCCACCCGCCGGACGGCATCGTTGCCCGGCGTGTCCCGGTCGAGGAGTACCGCTGCTCCGGCGATGCCCACCGTTCATGGACGCTTGAGGCTCCACTCAGCGCCGCCCGCGGAGTCCCGAACCTCGATACCCGCCGCGACGAGGCGGTCGCGCAGCGCGTCGGCAGTAGCGAAGTCGCGGGCGTCGCGGGCGGCGGTACGACGCTCCAGCAGGCCCTCGACGAGCGGGGCGATCCTGGTGGCCGGGTCGGCGAGCCCGTCGCGCGCGGCGGCCGCGAGTTCGAGCACCATTCCGCGCAGCGTGCGGCGGGCGTGGTCGCCGTCGTCGGACTGCAGCGTGTCGGCCGTCCAGTCGGTGATCGCCTGCTCCAGTTCGAGGACGGCGACGGCAGCGGCATCGGCGTCGCGGGCCACGAGGGCGGTGGCGAAGGCGGCGCGGGCGCGGTCTGCGGCGTCGCGGAGGGACGCCGCGACGCCCGCAGGCCCCGACTCGGGCGCACTCTCGGCCCGACTCGCGGGGGCGGAGGGCCCGACTCGCGGGGGCGGAGGGCCCGACTCGCGGGTGTTGAGGGACTCGATGGAGACCACCGTGCCGCTGGCGAGGGTGCGGGAAGACCCCGCGTGGCGGACCGTCACCGTGCCGTTGCCCAGGACACTCGCAGTGCCCGCGGCGAGGTCGAACACCAGCGCCGTGTGCTCGTCGACGCCGATCACGTGCGCGCCGTCGGGCAGCGAACCCTCCAGGAAACTGAGCCGTCGCTCGCCCAGGTAGCAGAACCGGGTGGAGTGGGTGCCGCCCTCGGAGTTGTCGTAGTGCGGGATCAACGCCGCGCGCAGGCCGGTGAGCCGCTCCAGCAGGTTGGTGCCCTGCGCCCACGCCGGATCGGCGCCGCTCTTGTAGATCTCGTAGACCGGAACCGTCGTGACGCCGATCGTCAGGGCCGCGGCGCTGGCGAAGGTGACCGTCCCGCCGCTGTCGGCCACTGTGGCGAGCGCGTCGTCGAACCCGGTGCCCGCCCACACCCGCAGGGCGTAGGTGGGGCTGCCCGGGCCCGCGAACACCGACCGCGCGCCGCGCACGGCCGCGAGCGCCCGGTCGAGGTCGGTGCCGTCGAGGCGGTGGCGCCACACCAGCGGGGTGACGGCGCGGCCCACGTTGCGTTCGAAGTAGGCGATGGCCTTCTCGGTGATGTCGTCGGCGTTCTCCTGGAAGCCGTACGGGGTGTCGAGCAGCAGCGCTGGGCCCTCGCCGGCCGCGCGCAGCGCCGAGCGGTGCACCTCGACCATCGTCGGCGCCGTCTCGCCCGAACCCATGATCACCAGGCGGCCGGCGGTCATCCGAGCCCCCCGATGAGCTCCGCGACGCGGGCCGGCTGCTGCGCGTGCAGGTCGTGGTCGCCGCCGGGGAACTCGATGAGCTCGGCGTGCTCCAGCCCGGCGACGGCCTCGTCGAGCTGCGCCAGCTTGCGCCGGGGCGTCCCCTCCGCGGTGGCCGCGAGCAGCAGCGTGCGGCATCGGACCACGGGGTAGAGCGTCCGAGGCTTGTGCCGCAGCATGCTGCCGACGATCCCGCGGTGCCGCTCCCGTTCCAGCCACGGGGTGACGGTGCCGTCGGGGCGCTCGCGGAGATTGCCCAGCGTCGCGTCGATCGCGGCGTCGGACCAGTCCGGATGCCCGGCCCGCAGGCTGGCGCGGAGGGTCGCCGGGCTCATGCCGTCGAACCGCGGCGGTGCGAGCGTCCCCCAGGCGTCGTCGAGGGTCCGCCACTGGTCACCGAGGTGCAGCCAGCCGCCGTCGACGAGCGCGAGTGAGTGCACGAGGTCGGGCCGGTCGGCGGCGAACTGCAGCACCACGTTGCCGCCCCACGACTGGCCGGCGACGATGACCCCCCCGGTCCAGCCCAGGGTCGCGCAGACCGCGGCCAGGTCGCCGGCGGCGACGCGCGTCGGGTCTGTCGCCGGAGCGTCGAGGTCCTCCTCGTCGTCGGAGTCGGAGACCGGGGCCGAGGAGCCGTGTCCGCGCAGGTCCACCGCGAGCACCGGGTGGCCCGCGACGGCGAGGTGCGCCCCGACGCCGTCCCACAGCCGGGCGTTCGACGACAGGCCGTGTACGAGCAACACCGGCCTACCCGCGCCGCCGGGCCATGAGCGGGCACCGAGGCCCACCACCCCGGCATCCACCGTGATCTGTTCGGGCTGGGTGAGCACTTCGGGCTGGTCCACAAGCAGTGAGCCTATGTCTGCCCCCGATCAATCGCCTTGGCGCGGCTGGGAGAATCGCGTTCATGACCGTCGCCGAGGAGGCTCGCTTGCCGGGGCCGAGCATCGAAACTGCCCACCTGCCCCGGGTGCTGTCGGGCATCCAGCCGACCGCGGACTCGTTCCACCTCGGCAACTACCTCGGCGCAGTCCGGCAGTGGGTGGCCCTGCAGGACGGTCACGACGCGTTCTACTTCGTGCCCGACCTGCACGCGATCACTGTCGAGCACGATCCGAGAACGCTCGCCCACCGGACCCGCAACGGTGTGGCGCAGTTGCTCGCGCTGGGCCTCGACCCGGAGCGCTGCACGGTGTTCGTGCAGTCCCACGTGCCCGAGCACACCCGGTTGGAGTGGGTGCTGGGTTGCCTCACCGGGTTCGGCGAGGCGAGCCGGATGACGCAGTTCAAGGACAAGACGGCCAAGCAGCAGGCCGACCGCGCCACCGTCGGGCTGTTCACCTACCCGATCCTGCAGGCCGCCGACATCCTGCTCTACCAGGCCGATCGCGTGCCGGTGGGCGAGGACCAGCGCCAGCACGTCGAGCTCACCCGCGACCTCGCGCAACGTTTCAACTCCCGTTTCGGCACGGCGCTCACCGTCCCGGAGCCCTACATCCTGGCCGGCACCGCGAAGATCCAGGACCTGCAGGAGCCGGGGGCGAAGATGAGCAAGTCGAGCTCCAGCGCGGCGGGCATCGTCAACCTGCTCGACGATCCGAAGGTGAGTGCCAAGAAGATCCGCTCGGCGGTCACCGACGCCGAGCGGGAGATCCGGTTCGACCCCGCCGCCAAACCCGGCATCTCCAACCTGCTCACGATCTACGCGGCCCTCACCGACCGGAAGATCGTCGAGCTGGAGAGCGACTATGCCGGCAAGGGCTACGGCGACCTGAAGAAGGATCTCGCCGAGGTCGTCGCCGAGTTCACTGCGCCGCTCGCGGAACGGGTACAGGCCTACATGGACGACCCGGCCGAACTCGATCGGGTGCTTGCACGCGGAGCCACCCGGGCACGCGAGGTCGCCGGGTCGACGCTGGCCGCGGTCCACGAGAAGATCGGGTTCCTGCCGCCGACCGGATGAGGTGCAAGACGCTGTGGCCGCCACCGTCGAGTTGACGAAGTCCGAACCGGCCCTGATCGACCGGCTACGCGCCCGCTACGGCTGGTTGGACCATCTCGTGCGGGCGGGGGAGCGGTACACCGAGCGGCACGGTGACCACTACGCCGCGGCGGTCACGTACTTCAGCGTGCTCTCGCTCGTGCCGTTGCTGATGGTCGCGTTCGCCGTGGCGGGGTTCGTCCTGCGATCCCAGCCGGCGCTGCTCGACCAGCTGACGGCCGGGATAACCTCGGCCGTGCCCGGCGAGCTGGGCAAGACCTTCACCGATGTGATCGACCAGGCCATCACAGAGGCCGGCGCGGTCGGTGCGATCGGCCTGGTGGGCGCCCTGTACGCAGGCATCGGCTGGATGTCGAACCTGCGCGAAGCGCTGTCCGAGCAGTGGGGTCAGGTTCCGGAGTCCCCGGCGCTGCTCAAACGTCTGCTGTTCGACCTGCTCACGTTGGGAGGCCTGGGACTGGCGCTGGTCGGGTCGTTCGCGATCACCGGTCTGGCGTCGGGCTTCGCCGGGACGGTGCTCGAGTTCGTCGGGCTGGCCGACCAGGGCTGGGCGAAGTTCCTGCTGGCTGTGCTCGGCGTGGTACTCGGTCTGACCGCGAACTGGCTCATCTTCATGTGGGTCATCACCCGGCTGCCCCGCGAGCATGCGACGCTGCGCAGCGCGGCCAAGGCGGCGCTGCTCGGTGCGGTCGGGTTCGAGGTCCTCAAGCAGGCGATGACCTTCTACCTCGGCTCGGTCACCGGCTCGCCGAGCGGCAAGATCTTCGGCCCGTTCCTCGGTCTGCTCGTGTTCGTCTTCTTCGCGTCCCGTTTCGTGCTGTTCGTGACGGCGTGGGCGGCCACAGCCAAGGAGAACGAGCAGGAGGTGCCCGCCGCCGTTCCAGGGCCCGCGATCATCCGCTCGGAGGTCACGGTGCGCACCGGCCCCGACGGCGCCACGACTGCCGGGCTCGTCGGCGCCGGCCTGGTCGCCGGCCTACTGGGTGGGCGCCTGCTCACCCGCCGCCACCACCCCTGACCCCCCGCCGCGCCCCGCCCCCGCCCCCGCGAGTCGGGGTCCGGGTGCCCGCGAGTCGGGGTCTACGTGCGTGCGAGTCGTCGGTTCGGGGCAGGTCGCGCCGCGCGATCCGGTCAGCCGCGGAAGCGCCGTCGCGTCCGCCGCACGTTCAGTACAGCGAGCCACGCAACGACGAGCGCCGCTCCGAGCAGCACGCCGGCGGCTGTGGGGGCGCGCCCGGACGGGGATTCCGCGGCGAGTTCACCGGACGGGGATTCCGCGGCGAGTTCAGACGTGACGGAGGTGACCGGGGCAGGTGGCGGTGCGGGTGCCGCATCCACCAGCACACCGACAGGGGCCGCGTCCACCGGCTGCACGAAACCCCAGTCCAACAGTGCCCCGGCCTGCTTCCACATCGGTATCGGCCGTTGCTCGCCGCGCACCAGCGCCACCACCAGCCGTCGCCCGTTCCGTTCGGCGGCCCCGACGAGTGTGTGTCGCGCAGCGTCGGTGAACCCGGCCTTGGCGCCGAGCGTCCCCGGGTAGTTCGCGAGCAGGCGGTCGTTGTTGGACAGCGCGAACCCGGGATGCTCGGCGTATCCGGGAAATTGGACGGATCGCGTGGCTGTGGTCGCGGCGAACAGTGGATCGCGCATCGCGACGCGGAACAGCAGTGCCAGGTCGTAGGCCGATGACGCCATGCCCGGCCCGTCGAGCCCCGACGGGGTGGCCGGGCGGGTGTCGAGGGCGCCGAGTTCCCGGGCGGTGGATGTCATCGCCGCGACGGTCGTCGCGTCCCCGCCGAGGGCCCGGGCCAGCGCCTCGGCGGTGTCGTTGCCGGAGTTGAGCAGCAGTCCCTGGAGGAGTTGGCGGACCGTATAGCGCCCGCCGGGCCCGATGCCCGCCTTGCTGCCCTCGATCCGCAGGTCCTCCGCGGACCCGTCGACGACGGTATCCGGGTCCAGTCCGTGGAGCGCGACGATCGCCGTCAGGATCTTGAGCGTCGACGCGGGCAAGTGCCGCGCGTGCGGTGCGCGGGCGGCGAGCACGGCGCCGGTGTCCAGGTCGGCGATCACGAACGCCGCGGTCCCGACGGTGGGCACGCCTGCTGGGCCGAGGTCCCCGCACGCGGCCAGCGCAGGCCCGCCGACCGGTTCGGCCGGCCAGGCCAGTGGCGCCACCGGTGACGTGCCGACCTCGGTAACGGCCGCCGGCGGAGGTGGAACCTGCTGCCCGGCACAGCCGGCGGGCGCGGCCGCAGGTGCCAGTAGCGTCGCGACGAGCGCCAGAGCGCCGCCCATCGCCGCACCCCAGGTCACGCCGTGATCATAGGGCCCGCGAGTCCTACCGGCTCGCGCGCCGCTCGGTACTGCGGGGTGGTCAACAGGTGGGGCGTTCCGCGTGGGTCTTGAGGGCACTGAGGGTCAGGTGCATCCCGTCGACCATCGTCGGCTCCCGGTCGCGGCCCAGCAGGCCGGTGGCCACCAGTGCCTTGACCAGCCGGTTCGGCGGGGTAGTGCGGTCGCGCCACTGGGTGAGCCGGGTGCCGGTACCGTCGGGCTCGAGGCGCCAGCCCCACGTCATGCCGTTCTCGGCGACGGTGAAGGAGAACCGGTGCGGCTGCTCGCACTCCATCACCCGGCAGTGCGTCCGCCACCGCATCCGGCCGTGCGCGTTGAAGCCGACGAACCGAGCCCCGGGGGCCGGGCCGCTCGCCCCGCCCGCCGGTGTCCCCGGGCTCCACTCGCCCATCCGCGTGATGTCGGTGACCAGCGCCCACACCCGCTCGGGATCGGCTCCGATCGGCACGATCGCCTCGTCCACGATTCTCCCCGTTCAGGTGCCCTGTGTCGGTTCGAAGGTCGCACACGCGGGCCGACCGTAAGCGTGCTGTGATCCGACGGTCACCCACCGGAGCCGACGATTCGGTCACGCCGTGAAGCCGACCAGGTGAACCGGCCGGTAACCCGGGTTACGGTTCCCCGTCGTCGTGCAGGCCCATCAGGTGGGCCGGCCGGAAACTGGAGGCGTCCTTCCGTGCGGATCAGACGAGTTTTCGTGCCGGCAGCGGTCCTGCTGACCGCTGCGTTGTTGACGGTGAGCTGCGCCCGGGATACCGGCCCCGCCGGTGCCACCGGCGGTACCGGCGGCGCCTGTGCCACCGGCGTTGCGCCGGCCGCCGGAGCGGCTGCGGCCACATCCGCACCGGCCGGTACCAAGCCGGATGCGAAGGCACTCAAGATCGGGTTGGCGTTCGACATCGGTGGTCGTGGCGACAGATCGTTCAACGATTCGGCGGTCGCCGGCCTGGACAAGGCCAAGGCCGAGTACGGCATCACCGACGTCAAGGAGCTCACGGCATCGGCCAACGAGCCCGATGCCGACGCCGCCACCCGCCTGCGCCAACTCGCCGACGGTGGCTACAACCCGATCATCGCGGTCGGCTTCAAGTACGCATCGGCGGTCAAGACGGTGGCCACCGAGAAGCCCGGCGTGAAGTTCGCGATCGTCGACGACAACTCCATCACGCTGCCGAACGTCACATCGCTGGTGTTCGCCGAGGAACAGGGTTCGTTCCTGGTCGGCGCGGCCGCCGCGCTGAAGTCCAAGGCCTGTCACATCGGTTTCGTCGGCGGGGTCGATGTCCCGCTGATCCAGAAGTTCGAGGCGGGCTTCAAGCAGGGGGCCCTGGCTGTGGCGCCGAACATCAAGATCGAGTCCAACTACATCAGCCCGGCCGGTGACTTCACCGGCTTCCAGGACCCGCCCAAGGGCAACGTTGTCGCGACCGGTGAGCTGGACGCCGGCGCCGACGTGATCTTCGCTGCCGCCGGCACGTCAGGGTCGGGCGTGTTCAGCGCGGTCAAGGCCAAGAGCACGGCAGACAGCCCGCGCTACGCGATCGGCGTCGACTCCGACCAGTACCTCACCGCCGATGCCGCGGTACAGGATGTGATCATCACATCGATGCTCAAGCGGGTCGACGTCGCAGTGTTCAGCTACATCACCGCTGTCGCCGCGAACAACCTCGGCTCACTACCGAAGGTGTTCGACCTCAAGGTCGACGGCGTCGGGTACGCCACGTCGGGCGGCAAAATCGGCGACATCACCGCCAAGCTGGACGGCTACAAGGCCGAGATCATCAGCGGCAAGATCACGGTGAAGTCCACGCGGTAGCGATCAGCTCACGGTCCGGGGCGCGTTGGTCAACCGGTGGCCCGCGCGCCCCGTTCCGTTCCGAGGGAGGCTGGAATCGTGACAGATCCGTCGATGTCCGCCTACGCGGTCGAGTTGGCCGGCATCACCAAGCGCTTCCCGGGGGTGGTCGCCAACAGCGACATCGATCTGCGGGTCCGGCACGGCGAGGTACATGCGCTGTGCGGTGAGAACGGCGCCGGCAAGTCGACCCTGATGAAGATCCTCTACGGCCTGCTGCAGCCCGATGAGGGCACCATCTCGACGAACGGGCAGGTGGTGCGGTTCCGTTCGCCGTCGGACGCGATCAAGGCCGGTATCGGCATGGTGCACCAGCACTTCATGCTGGCCGACAACCTGACCGTCGCCGAGAACATCCTGCTCGGCGCCGAGGGCCGGTTGGGCATCGGTGCGAAGGCGCGGCGGCGGATCTCCGAGCTGGCCGACACCGTCGGACTCGACGTCGACCCGACCGTGCTCGTCGAGCGGCTCGGCGTGGCCGACCGGCAGCGCTGCGAGATCGTCAAGGTGCTCTACCGGGGTGCCCGCATCATCATCCTCGACGAGCCGACGGCCGTGCTTGTGCCCCAGGAGGTCGACGA
>JBKJPD010000064.1:0-2853 GCA_046595345.1 Pseudonocardia sp. | reverse complement strand
GCTGCCGGACGACCTCGTGCTCGTGCACCCCGCGCCCCCCGGAGTGCTCTTGGAGGGACCGTGCTCGCGTCGCTCGCGGCCGCCGGTGCCGCCACCGGGCTTCTCGGGATGGGTCAGCTGATCACCCCGGCCGACGGAGCGGTGGCGGTGGCGGTCCCGTCCGGGGTGCTGGTGCAGTACGGCTACCGCCTGGACCTGCCGTCCGGCTGGGAACACACCGGTGGCCTGCCCGAGCGGCGCCGGGTGCTGATCACCCCGGCCGCGGCACCGGAGGGCAGCGACCTCGTTGCCGTCGAACGCACGCCACTGGGCTATGACGCCGGGGCCGAGCCGGACCGGGCGCGTGCGGAGCTGCGGGCCGGGTTCGACGCGGCGGTCGCGGGCGGCGCACCGTTGTCGGACTACGCCACGGCCCGTTCGGGCGGCCGCGAGGTGACCACCTACCTGCAGCGGGACGGGAACACCGTCGTCGAGTGATCGGTCGTGCTCGACGGCGACCCACAGCTCAGCGTCGGGTGCCGCCACACCCCGTCGGGGCGGACCGCGGTACGGACGGCGTGCGCGTCGGTGGTGGCCTCGGTGCGGCGGGCATGAATCGGGTCAGTGCGGCTGGAAGCTCGGGTAGCACTCCGCGGCCGGCACGCCCGCGGGCGGGGGCGTGAATTCGAGGAGCTGCACCGGGGTGGTGGAACTGCCGGGAAGGTTGATCGGGTCCGCGCCGATGTTGTTGAAGAACTCTCCGCCGCCGATGATGGCGCCGCCGGCGTCGCGGTAGGCGACGTCGATGGACGCCCTGAGCGTCGAGGTCGAGGTCGAGGTCACGTCACAGGCGATGGTCAGCTTGGCCAGGCCGAATCCGCTCGGCCGGGTGGTGGCGGGACCTGCGGTCACCCGGTCGGGGCCCGACTTGTCGGTGCGGCTCCAGTCGGTCGTGCCGAGCTGCACATCCATCGAGGTGGCGACCGCTCTGGACTTCGTGCGAACCCACTTGGCGACGATGGCTGTGGCGCCGGGCTGGACCCCGTAGGTGTTCACAGAGGTATCAGAGGCGACGACGGCACCGGTGCTGTCGCGGAAGGTGATCGTCACGCGTGTCGCCCCGGCGACCCAGGCGCCGGGGTTGGGGTTGCGGATCAGTACGGCGAAGGACGTGTAGGTGATGAGGGGATCGAGGAGCTCGACCTTCCAGCTGCTGAAACCCTTCTCGACGACCTCGGGGACGGCGTCTGCCGGGTCCGAAGTCGATCCTGCGGCGGGTAGCGACTGGGCCGCTGCCGGGCCGTCCGACGATGGGGATCCCACCGACGTGGTGCAGCCGGTCGCGGCGAGGATGAGCGCGGCGACGCACCCCAGGAGCGGCGTCACAAGAGCAGGTCGAACACTCATGGTTGTTCACTCCGGGTCGGGATCGTCGATCGGGCCGGTCTCAGGCGTTCACGAGCTGGCGGGGGCCAGTGTGGCGGACGCTCGCGCGGTGAGACCGGGGGCGATGGTCGCGTCGACCCCTGCGCGGTGAGGAACAGACCGGCGACGTCGCCGCGGCGTTCCCGCATCTCGTCCGCGGTCGCGAATTGGCCCCGCCCGATCTCTATCACATGAGTGTATCCGGGGGCACCGAAGACGCTGTCTGCGCGGTCACCGGCGGCGGTGGTCCATCGTGTACACCTGTCACGGTCGAGCCGATCCCGTTCCGGGTCCGCTGCGCCGCGCAGCGCGCCCTGCCCCCGGACCGTCGCCGTCCCGGTACGGGACCGCTACCGGCCGCAGCGTTCGCAACTGCAAACCGATTGTTCCAAAACGCCACGGAGTCGGGGGTCGGCCTGCCATCGTCAGCAATGACAGAGCGACCGACCGACACGATGAGAGGTGGGCCCCATGAGTGGGAATTTCACGACGTCGACCGAGGACATGGACCTCGCGGCGAAGCACGTGATGACCGTGAACGAGCAGGTGCAGGGTGAGCTGAAGGCACTGCAGGCCAGGCTCGCCCCGCTGGCAGGGGCGTGGACAGGTGACGCGTCCATGGCGTTCACCCGGCTGATGGAGCGGTGGAACACCGACGCCACGTCGTTGAACAACGCGCTGAACTCGATCGGCGGTGCGATCCAGTCCTCCGGGACCTCGTACGCCCGGAACGAGGAGCAGGCCAGCTCCAGCATGTCATCGATCAGCGCCGCACTGAACCCCTGAGGAGCACCCAGTCATGGCACCTATCAAGGTCACCTTCGCCGAGCTCGGCAACGCCCACACCGACATCGCCAGCAGCGCTTCCCGCATCAACTCCCAACTCGACGACCTCAAGGGGTACGTGGCCCGGCTGGCGGCGACCTGGGACGGCGACGCCGCAATGGCCTACCGCCAGAAGCAGCAGGAATGGGACCGCGCGGCCCTCGGAATCAACGATGTTCTGAGGAAGATCGGCAGGGCGGTCGACGAAGCGAACCTCAACTATCAGACGACCGAGACCGCCAACGCCGGCCGCTGGAGGTAACACCGCACGAGCACCGGACGGGGGGTACCCGCCGGTTCGAGGGGGTGTTTTGACCCCGCTTCGGACCGGCGGGTACCCTCATTCTTCGGTAGTGCGGCGGGTGGAGACCCCCGCTGGTTTCGTGGCGAGTCGCCTCATCACGATCCGTTCGGCCCGGCGCCCTCCGCACCGCGCACCATAGGCAGCTCCCGAGCTCGCTAGCCAGCAAGGCACTGCTCGGCGAGCTCACGACAGTGACGAGGTAGGTCCGTGCCCACGTACAGCCCGAAGCCCGGCGAGATCACCCGCGCCTGGCACGTAATCGATGCTACGGACGTGGTGCTCGGCCGCCTCGCCACGCACGCCGCCACCCTGTTGCGCGG
>JBKJPD010000671.1:0-6658 GCA_046595345.1 Pseudonocardia sp. | reverse complement strand
GCTCGGACAGGCCCTCGACGCCCCCATCATCCAGGGGTCGACCACGAACAGGGAGCGCGAAGCGCTGTACGACCGGTTCCGTCGAGGGGAGGTGCCGGTGCTGGTCGTGAGCAAGGTTGCCAACTTCTCCATCGACCTGCCTGAGGCCAGCGTCGCCATCCAGGTGTCGGGTACGTTCGGATCACGGCAGGAGGAGGCGCAGCGACTCGGACGGTTACTGCGGCCCAAGGTGGACGGTCGGCAGGCCCACTTCTACTCCATCGTGTCCCGCGACACCGTCGACACCGACTACGCGGCGCATCGTCAGCGCTTCCTGGCCGAGCAGGGGTACGCCTACCGGATCGTCGATGCCGACGACCTGCTGGGCCCGGCGGTCCCGGAAGTGGGCTGAGCTAGGCCGATCGGGTGGCGTGATTTGTAGAATTATGACGGTGGGGTGTACAGCAGCCTCGCATTCGGTGGAGACTGGGAGTCCACAACGCGTCTCGGGAGTGACCATCTCAACTATCGGTTGGATCGTCGTCGGGGTGGCGGCCTGGTTGGTCGTCTCCGTGATCGTCGGCGTCCTGATAGGCCGGATGGTCCGTCTCCGTGATCAGCAGGTGCCCCGGAAGCCGGTCGACGACCGGGCTCGGCGCATCCCCATGCACAGGACCTACCCGGACGAGGCCCGCTTCGCCGGCCGGCGCAGACCCCGCGACCGCTGAGGCCCGCTGCCAGATCTGCATCCGGGTCTGTCGCCCCCGGCCCCGATGTGTGCGATCGTCCGCGGATGTCATCGAGCGATCGGGCCGCCGTCGAGCGGTCCCTGGAGCAGGAGCACCTGCTCAGCACCTTGCTCGCCGAGCGCGACGGGCTGCTCTCGGTGCTCGACCGGGTCCTCGCTCTGAACGGCGCCGCCCGCCTGATCCGTGACACCACGGGTGCCGACGTCGGTTTCGTGGCCGATATCGAGGGCACCGAGCAGGTCGTCATCCGCTGGCTGGCCGGCAACCGAACCGACTCGCTCCAGGACCTCGTCGTGCCGATCGGCCAGGGTGTCGGCGGGCGGGTGCAGGCCTCCGGCGCGCCGGTCCGCGTCCGCGACTACGTCACGGCGCCCACCATCACGCACCATTTCGATGGTGCGGTCAGCCGCGAGGCGGTCGGCGCGATGCTCGCCGTGCCGATCCTTCAGAACCGCAACGGCAGCGCGGAGACCGTCGCAGTCGCCTACGCGGCCCTGCGGGGGGCCGGTGAGTTCGGCGACGACGCCGTACGGTCCGTCGAGCGGATCGCCGACGACGCGAGCCGGGCCCTGTGTCTGGCCGGTCGTGCCGAGGCCGGGAGGCATACTGCGGTCGCGGCCGAGCGGCAGCGGATGCAGGCGTCGCTGCACGACTCCGTCGGTGCGATGCTGTTCTCCATCGGCGCCCAGGTGCGTGACCTGAGATCGACGCTGCCCGACAACCCGCTGCTGCGGATGCGGCTGGGGCAGCTCGAGTTGGACGTGTCGGCGGCGTCGCTGGCGCTGCGGGAGGCGCTGCTCGCATTGTCGGAGTCCAGCCCGGAGCGGGCACTGCCCATCGAGCTGTCCGAGCACTGCCGCAGCTTCGAGGCACGCACCGGGGTTCCGGCGCGGCTCGTGCAGCTCGGTGCCGTCCGCCCGCTCGACGTCGAACGCACCCATCTGCTGATCAGTGCCGTTCGGGAAGGTCTGCTCAACGCGGAGAAGCACTCAGGCGCGGGCGCCGTCATCGTCAGTCTGGGCGAGGTGGACGGCGGGGTGCAGGTCGCGGTGGCCGACGACGGCATGGCGCGGGTGGGTGCCGACGGTGACCCGGCCGGATCCGACGGTTCGGGCCTCGGTATCCGGCTGCTGGTGGAGAAGGCGGCGCGCCTCGGCGGGCGGGCGAGCCTCGTGCACGACGAGGACGGCGGCACCACGTTGCGAATGTTGCTACCCGGACCGGCAGGCGGCGCCGATGCGCGTCCCGCTGACGCCGCACGCGGCCGATGAACCCCGCGCGGGTAATGGTGGTCGACGATCATCCGGTGGTCCGCGACGGCGTCGCGCTGCTGTTGCGGGGCGAGCCGTCACTCGTCGTCGTCGGTGCGGCGGAGTGCGGGCGGGTGGCGCTGGAGCGCGCGCCCGGGCTCCGGCCCGATCTGGTGCTGCTGGATCTGCGACTGCCCGACATGCTCGCCCCCGAGGTGGTGGTCGGCCTGCGGGAAGTGGTGCCGGAGGCGCGCGTGGTGGTGTTCACCGCGCACGGCGATCACCACGGCGTTCAAGCCGCGCTCGATGCAGGCGCGCACGGGGCGCTGCTCAAGGACGCGGCCGCCACCGACCTCGTCGCGGCGCTGCGCCGGGTGTTGCGCGGTGAGCGCGTGTCGGATCCCCGTATGGTGCCGAGTGAGGCGGGCAAGAGTGCTGCGCTGGCCCGCAGCGGCCTGACCCGCCGGGAGTACGAGGTACTGCGGCTGGCCGCCCAGGGCCGCACCAACCCGGAGATCGCCGAGACCATCGGGCTGGCGCGCAACACCGTCAAGACCTACCTGCAGTCCGCATTGCACAAGCTCGGTGCCCGCAACCGCGTCGAGGCGATCGGGAAGGCCAGCGAGGCGGGCCTGCTCTGACCGTGCTCCCGGCAACTGTCGTTGGCACCCGCGAAGTCGCTCCCCCACATGCGTTGACCATCAACGTCACCGGGTCATGCCGCCGGACCCGGTTGACGCGATGCACCTGTTCGGTTCCGCTCCGTCACCCGGCCGGCCGTTGGGGAGTGGAGAAGATAACGGACCGTCATCGATCGTGCGTGTCCCTCTCCACCTGGGGGTGCCTGCGGGGTGTGATGGACCACAGGATGTGCGCCATCGACCTGAAGGGGTCGCATCGACCTGAAGGGGTCGCATCGACCTGAAGGGGTCGCATCGACGGGAAGGAGGCCTGATCTATGGCCGTACGACGGGATAAATCACCATGCTGAGCGTCCGCGGCCTGTCCGTCCGCTACGGGCGGTCGGTGGGGGCGCTCGACGGGGTGGACATCGAGGTACCGGCTGACGGTGTGCTGGCGGTGCTCGGCGGGAACGGCGCCGGGAAGTCGACGTTGCTGCGCGCGGTGTCCGGCACGTTGACGCTGCACCGCGGAGCGATCACCGCCGGGGAGATCATCTTCGACGGCGACCGTCTCGACCGTCTCGATCCCGCGGTCGTGGTGCGACGCGGCGTCGTCGCGGTGCCGGAGGGGCGGCAGGTGTTCGCCCGGATGACCGTCGAGGACAACCTGCGTGCCGGTGGGCTCGGAGCGGCCTCCGCCGCGGTCCGCAGCACCGCGGGTAAGCGGGTGCGGGAGCTGTTCCCGGTGCTCGCGGAGCGGGCCGGGCAGCGCGCGGGGCTGCTGTCGGGTGGCGAACAGCAGATGCTCGCCATCGGTCGTGCCTTGATGTCGGGGCCGAAGCTGCTCCTGCTCGACGAGCCCTCGCTCGGGTTGGCCCCGCAGATGGTCGGCCGGATCGGGCGGATCATCCGGGAGATCCACGACCAGGGCACGGCCGTCGTCCTCGTGGAGCAGAACGCCACGATGGCGCTGCAGGTGGCTGACCACGCCGTCGTGCTGGAGGTCGGCCGGGTAGCGCTGTCCGGTGTCGCGTCCGAGCTCGCCGCCAGCGACGACGTGCAGCGCCTCTACCTGGGCGGGCACGCCGAGTCGCAGGCCCAGGCGGAGTCGGAGGAGGCGCAGGCCCGTGCGCATCGTGGCCGCCGGGTGCTGTCGCGGTGGTCGGGATGACAGCCGGGACTCAGGAAGGAACACCGGTGGGCGAGCAGGCCCCAGCTACTCGGACCGATGCGATGCCCGCGCTGCGCGACGGGGTGCGGGAGCTCGTCGTCGAGGGCGTGACCATGCGGTTCGGCGGGATCACGGCACTCGACGACGTCTCATTCACGGTCGCGCCGGGCACCGTGCACGCGCTGATCGGACCCAACGGGGCAGGCAAGTCCAGCTGTTTCAACGTGATCAGTGGCCTCTATCGGCCGAGCGAGGGCCGGGTCCGACTCGGTGACACGGTGCTCACCGACCTGGCACCGCACCGGCTCGCGGCACTGGGCATCGGGCGCTCGTTCCAGAACATCGCGCTCTCGCCCGGATCGACCGTGCGTGACAACGTGATGCTGGGCCGCCACGCACTGACCACCGGCGGGTTCCTCTCCGGTGGTCTGCGCCTGCCCCCGACGATGCGCACCGAACGCCGCCACCTCGCCCGCGTCGAGGAGATCTGTGACTTCCTCGGCGTGGCCGACCGGCTCGATGCGCATGTCGCGACGCTGCCCTATGGCGTGGCGAAGCGCGTGGACATCGCCCGGGCGATGGCCGTCGAGCCCACCCTGCTGCTGCTCGACGAGCCCGCGGCCGGGCTCGATGCCACCGAGACCGCCGAGATGGCGGTGACGATCCGGGACCTGCGCGACGCGCTGGGGATCTCGGTGCTGCTGGTGGAGCACGACATGGGGCTGGTGATGGGCATCGCCGACCGCGTCAGCGTGCTCGACTTCGGGAAGCTGATCGCCGACGGGCTGCCCGCGATGGTGCAGGCCGACCCGGACGTCATCAAGGCCTACCTGGGTGTCGGTGGCGACGACGAAGCCGGCTCCGCCGGCCCCGGCGCCTCGGAGGGAGAGCGGTAGATGGATTTCGTGACCTTCGTCCAACTCGCGGTCAACGGGCTGGGTAAGGGAGCCGTGTACGCGCTGCTCGCACTCGGCTTCGTGATCATCTTCAAGGCCACCGAGGTGGTCAACTTCGCGCACGGCTCGCTCGTGCTGGTCGGCGGCTACTTCGTCTACGCGCTCAAGGACACCATCGGCTGGGCCGGTGCCGCGGCGGTCGGGATCGCATCGGCGGCGCTGGTAGCGCTGATCCTCGAACGGGTGCTGCTGGCCAACGCCCGCAGTGCCGACCACAACAGCCTCGCGCTGCTCACGATCGGCGTCGACGTGATCATCACCGAGGAGGTCGTGCGCCGGGTCGGGGCCGACATCCCGTTCATCGGCGACCCCTACGACTCCCAGCCGCTGCTCATCGCGGGCGTGACGGTCTTCCGGACGCAGGCGATCGCGCTGGTCGTCGGCGCCGTCCTCATCACCGCGTTCTTCCTGGCCTTCCGGTACTCCGACTGGGGTGTCGCGATGCGTGCCCAGGCCGAGAACAGGGAGGCCGCGGCGCTGATGGGGATCCGCAGCTCGCGGGTCACGGCCACGGCGTGGCTGGTGGCAGGCGCGCTCGCCGGGGTGGCGGTGTTGTTCATGGCCACCCAGGACTTCTCCGGCGCCGGGTTGGGCCGGGGTACGCACGCGATCGCCCTGATCGCGTTCCCCGCCGCGATCCTCGGCGGGCTCGACTCGACGGCAGGCGCGATCGTCGGTGGGCTGGTCGTCGGCGTGACCGAAGCTCTGACGTCGGCGAAAGTCGACTTCCTGCCCTTCCTCGGCCCCGAGTTCTCCAAGAGCGCGGTCTTCCTCGTGATGCTGGTGGTGCTCGTGATCCGGCCGTCCGGGCTGTTCGGCACGAAGGAGCTCAGTCGTGTCTGAGACCACCATCGCCCCGCCCGCCGCCGTCCGGGCACCCCGCAACCGGCTGAAGATCGCCGCCACCCTCGTGCTCGTGGTGCTTCTGCTGCTGTTGCCGATACTGGTCGGCACGCAGGTGGCCTACCTCAAGCTCGCCCAGTACATCCTCATCGGTGCCGTCGGCGGCATCGGCCTCACCCTGCTCGTCGGTCAGGCCGGCCAGCTCTCACTCGCCCACCCGTTCTTCCTGTTGGTCGGCGCGGTGAGCTACGCCGTGCTGGCGGGGGATCCGAAGGAGGCCGGCGACATCGTCGGCCTGGGGTGGCCACCGCTGCTCGCGGTGCTCGGCGCGATCGCGATCAGCGGGTTCATCGGTCTCGCGTTCGCCCCGGTGGCCGGGCGGCTGCGCGGCATCTACCTGGGCGTCGCGTCGCTGTCGCTGGTGTTTCTCGGCCTGTGGCTCGGCCAGTCGCTGGAGATGCTGACCGGCGGCACATCCAGCGGGCGGTCGGCGCCGACGTTCGAGATCCTCGGATTCCCGTTCTCCAACGCCAAACCCGCACCCACGCTGTTCGGCGTCGCCATCGAGAAGCAGCAACGGCTGTGGTATCTGTTCCTCGTCTTCGCCGTGATCGCCTACTTCCTGGCCCGTGGCGCAGTGAACAGCCGGATCGGCCGGTCCTGGCGGGCCGTGCGCGACAACGAGGCCGCGGCTACGGCGATGGGCGTCAACGTCGCCCGCGTGAAGGCAGGAGCGTTCACGATCTCGTCGGCGTTCGCCGGGCTGGCGGGCGTGATGACCGCACTGTGGCTCGACCTCGTCAAACCCGACGAGAACGAGTTCACCGGCACCTACTCGCTCACGGTCGCGATCGCGTTCCTCGCGATCGTGATCATCGGAGGGGTCGGCTCGGTGCCGGGTGCGGTGGTCGGTGCGATCGTCGTCTACGGCCTGCAGCAGTTCTTCCTACTGGGCGCCAACCAGTTCGGCTGGTTCGCGGACGCCGCGTTCGGCGGGCTGAGCGCGGTGGTGCTCAGCGCGTTCGTCTACGGCGCCGCGGTGGTGCTCGTGGTGCTATTCGAACCCGGCGGCGCGGCCGCCATCGGC
>JBKJPD010000231.1:0-4963 GCA_046595345.1 Pseudonocardia sp. | reverse complement strand
CCGGGCCGTCTCCCCGGGCACCACGCTCACCCGGTCGGCGAAGCCCTCGATGGCGTGCTCGGGCCCCGGCCTGGACACCTGCCAGCCGGGTGTGCCCGCGGCCACTACGGGTGGGCTGACCGACAGGGGGGCCGGTGGCTCGGTCGGCGGGACCGGGGTCTGGCTCGTGCACGACGCAGCGGCGATCAAGAGGAAGAAACTGATCACGGCTACGGCCCTACGACCGAAGGAGAGCACAACGCCATCATGGCGTGTGAGCCGTCCGAGATCTCGCACCGGCCCTGAGCGGCGAGCCGGCCATCGGTGGATGCGGCGACTGTCCGCCATGATCGGTGGCTTCACCGCCGGGACCGACCGGGCCGTGAGCAGATCCGAGGTCGGCGGCCGCCACGCAGATCACCGGCTGCGCTGCGTACGAATCCGGTATGTGGACAACCCAGGGCGGTGGTGGCGGTGGTGTCCTCGAATCCGGACGCGTCCATGAGCCGGAGGGTAGGGGTGCGCCGGCGCGGCCGACGACGCGGTGCGACTACGGGCCTGCTGGTGACGCATCCGGGAATCCCGGCGGCTCACCGAGTCAGCCGGCGGACGATCGACCACCGCGTCGCAGAGCCGTACGAGTGTGACGACCGCTGCGTCCCGCACCAGTGCAAGCCATTGGTCCCGACGACGATCCGCCACATCCACTTCATCCTGTCCGGTGCCTTCAAGCGTGCGGTCCGGTGGCGATGGTTGAGCGTGAACCGATGGCTGATGACGATCCGCCGCCCGCTCCCGAGCCGAACCCGCGGCCGCCGATAACAGCTCAGGCGGCACGGATCGTCAGCGAGTCGTGGCGCGATCCGGATTGGGGTGCACCTGTCTGGACGGCGATGACGACGGGGGCAGGCCCGACCGGCGACCCGGGCACCGCGCGGCGTCCGGGTCGTCGGTGATCACCTGCACGCCCTGGGTTGAGCCGATCACCTTCTCATCGGAGTCTCATCACCTCGTTGCGACGGTGGGCTCATGTACAGGTGCTTTCGTGACTTGACCGGTGATTCCCGGTCCGTTCGTCCCGTCGCCATCCGGTCAGTCGGGCGATACCGGGGCGATGTCGGCCGGCGGGGGATCGTGACCGCCGCAGTGGTGTCCGGTGTGCTGCTGGGGGTCGCCGGGTGTGCGGGTCAGGCAACGGCTGGGGCAGGTGGTGGCAGCGCGACCGCCCCGACATCGGCGGCGAACGCGCCGGTGGCGGGATCGGGGGCGCCGAATCCGAACGCGCCTGAGGTCGTCGCCGCCGGGGACATCCCCGACAACCAGGTGTTCGTGCCGTTCAGCCCGCCCGGCGGGTCGTTCACGGTGTCGGTGCCGCAGGGCTGGGTGCAGTCGGCTGCGCCATCGCCGGGGGGTTCGGCGACGGTGTTCACCGACAAGTTCAACAGTGTCCGGGTGGACAGGGCTGTGCGCGCGACCACGCCGGACGTGGCGTCGGCGCGCGCGCAGGACGTGCCGCAGCTGCGGGGTGCGGTCCCGGGTTTCGTGCTGGGTGACGTGCAGTCGGTGCAGCGGTCCGCGGGGCAGGCTGTGCTGATCACCTATAGCGCGACGTCGGCGCCGAGCGCGGTGACGGGCAAGTCGGTGACCGAGGCCGTGGAGCGCTACACGTTCTGGAAGGGCGGCACGCAGGTCGTGCTGACGCTGTCCGGGGCGAAGGGCTCGGACAACGTGGATCCGTGGAAGATGATCACCGATTCGTTCCGGTGGCAGGGATGAGCGCCCCGGTGATCGACCCCGCGGTGCAGGCCCGATCGCTCTACCGGTTCTTCCGGGCGGGCGACGAGGAGACGCTGGCATTGCGGGGGGTGTCCCTGACCGTTGCGGCGGGGGAGTTCGTGGTGGTGGTCGGACCGTCGGGCTCGGGGAAGTCGACGTTGCTGAGCTGCCTGGCCGGGCTGGACGAGCCCGACGGGGGCACGGTGCTGGTGGAGGGCGCGCGGATGAGCCATCAGCCCGAGCCGGTGCGGGCCGGGATCCGGGCGCGGCGGATCGGGTTCCTGGCGCAGTCGGTGAACCTGTTCGGGCATCTCACGGTGGCTGCGAACGTGGCGTTCGTGCGGGCACTGGCGGCCGATCCCGATCGCGCACCGCGCGCCGGCCTGCTGGAGTCGGTCGGGTTGGCCGGTCGGGCCGGGGCGTACCCGGGTGAGCTGTCGGGGGGCGAGTCGGCGCGGGCCGGCTTGGCGGTTGCGCTGGCCAACGACCCGGCGGTCGTGCTGGCCGACGAGCCGACCGGCGAGCTGGACAGCGCCACCGAGGCCGACGTCCTCGGCCTGCTGGTCGACGCGGCGCGCGGCGGGACCGCGGTGCTGGTGGCCAGCCACAGCCCGGCGGTGGCAGCGGCTGCAGACCGGATCGTGCGGCTCGACGACGGGCGGGTGGTGGCGTGAACCCGGGAAAGCTCGATCTGGGTCCTTCGACCGGCGTGGACCGGGCGGCGTCGGGGCCGTTGGCCGAGTGCGTGGACGTGTCCCGCAGCTATGTGCGGGGCGGGGTCGAGGTGGCCGCGGTGCGCGGGGTGAGCTGCGCGGTAGGGGCGGTGATGCGGGTGGCGTTGACCGGACCTTCGGGGTCGGGGAAGTCGACGTTGCTGCACCTGCTGGCCGGGCTGGACCGTCCGACCGCCGGGGTGGTGGCCTGGCCGGGCCTCGGGGGCACGCCGCAGGGCAGGCCGGGCGTGGTGGGGGTGGTCTTCCAGGGCCCCAGCCTGATCCCGGCCCTGGACGTGCAGGAGAACGTCACGTTGCCGCTGCTGCTGGCCGGGGTGGCCGAGGACGCCGCCGTCGGGCGGGCGCGCGCGGCGCTGGACCGGATCGGGATCGGGGGCCTGGCCCGCAAGCTGCCCGAGGAGATCTCGGGAGGGCAGGCCCAGCGGGTCGCGGTGGCCCGCGTGCTGGCCAGCGGGCCGCGGCTGATCCTGGCCGACGAACCGACCGGGCAGCTCGATCACGACACCGGGGTCGCGGTGGTGTCGGTGCTGCTGGAGATCGCCCACGAGCTCGGGGCCGCCCTGGTGGTGTCGACGCACGACCCGGCGGTGGCGGCGCGGCTGCCGCAGCAGTGGCGGATGGACGACGGCCTGCTCACCACGGGAACACTGTCATGATCGGGCTCTGGATGCGGGGTCTGGTGCGGCGCCGGTCCGGGCGGCTGGGCGCGGCGGCGGCAGGGGTGGCGGTGGCGGTGGCGCTGCTGGCGTCACTGGGAGCGTTCCTGGTGTCGTCGCAGGCGTCGATGACCGCTCGAGCGGTCCGCGATGTGACCGTGGACTGGCAGGTGCAGGTACAACCCGGCGCCGACCCGGCCGCGGTGCTCGACACGGTGCGAGCGGCACGGGGCACGGTCGCGGCGCTGCCGGTCGGTTTCGGGAAGGCCGACGGCCTGTCCGCGACCACTGGTGCGACGCAGACGGCCGGCGCGACGCAGCAGACGACGGGTGCCGCCGTTGTGCTGGGCGTGCCCGACGGCTACCGGGCCGCGTTCCCCGGTGAGATCCGCACGCTGGCGGGGGCGGACCGCGGGGTGCTGCTGGCCCAGCAGACCGCTGCCAACCTGGGGGCCGCGCCCGGCGACATGATCACCATCAACCTGCTCGGCGGGGCTGCGACCAGCGTACGGGTCGACGGCGTGGTCGACCTGCCCGCGGCGAACTCGCTGTTCCAGAACATCGGTGCGCCGCCGGGCAGCCAGCCCTCGGCTCCGCCGGACAACGTGGTGCTGCTCCCGCGGCAGCGGTGGCAGGACCTGTTCGCCCCGCTGGCCTCCGCGGCGGCCGCGCCGGATCTGGTGCGCACCCAGATCCACGTGGCCCGGTCGCACGACCTGCCGGCCGATCCCGCGTCCGCATACACCCAGGAGATCGGGGCGGCCCACAACCTGGAGGCGGCCAGTACGGGCACCGCCGTGGTGGGGGACAACCTGGGCGCATCGCTCGGGGCGGCCCGCTCGGACGCCGCGTACGCGCAGGTGTTGTTCGTGTTCCTCGGGCTGCCGGGCGCGGTGCTGGCCGGGTTGCTGACCGCCGCGGTCGCCGCGGCGGGCGCCGGGCGGCGCCGCCAGGAGCAGGGGCTGGCGCGGCTGCGGGGCGTGAGCCGGGCCCAGGGGGTGCGGCTGGCCGCGGTCGAGGCCGGCCTGGTCGGGGTGGTCGGCGCGGTGGTCGGGCTGGTCGCCGCGGCCGTGATCGGCGCGCTGGCGTTCGGCTCGGTGAGCTTCGGAGCGACACCGGCGGTCGCGGCGGCGTGGACCGCGGGCGCGGCGTTGGTCGGGCTGGTCATCGCCGCGGTCAGCGTCCTGGCTCCGGCCTACCGGGACCTGCGCTCGGCGACGGTCGCCTCAGCTCGGCTGACCGTCGACCGGAGCGCCGCCGGACGGGCGCCGTGGTGGGCGCGCTACGGGCTCGACCTGCTGCTGCTGATCGGGGGCGGGCTGGTGGTGTGGGCCTCGACGGCCAACGGCTACCAGCTGGTACTGGCCCCGGAGGGGGTGCCGACGATCTCGGTGTCCTACTGGGCGTTTGCCGGACCCGCGCTGTTGTGGATCGGGTCGGGGTTGCTGGTGTGGCGCCTGGTCGACCTGGTCCTGCGCCGTCGCCGGTTGCTCGGCCGCGCCCTGCGGCCGGCGGCGGGTGGGCTGGCGCAGACCGCGTCGGCGATGATGGCGCGGCGGCGCCGGCCGATGGCGCGCGCGGTGGTGCTGCTCGGGCTGGCCCTGGCGTTCGCCGCGTCCACGGCGACGTTCAACGCGACGTACCAGGCGCAGGCCCTGGCCGACGCCCAGCTCACCAACGGCGCCGACGTCACGGTCACCGAGTCGCCCGGAGTGCGCGTGGGGCCCGGAGCGGCGGCGCCGCTCGCCGCGGTGCCCGGGGTGACCGGGGTGGAGCCGGTGCAGCACCGTTTCGCCTACATCGGCCAGGACCTGCAGG
>JBKJPD010000216.1:0-4653 GCA_046595345.1 Pseudonocardia sp. | reverse complement strand
GGCTCCGAATTGTTCCATTCCGCATGCTTTCGCCAGACAGCACAACTATGCCAGCACCCGGGAGGAATACCGTGTCCGCTGTTCTGTTCGGCTCGATCGGTACGCTCGCCGAGACCTCTGAATTCCAGCGTGAAGCTTTCAACCAGGCTTTCAAGGCGCATGGCCTGGATTGGCGGTGGGAACGTGCGGACTACGTCGCGATGCTTGCGGAGTCCGGTGGCCGGAACCGGGTTGCGGGGTACGCGCGATCGATGGGCCAGGAGATCGACGCGGAGGCCGTGCACCGCTCGAAGTCGGAGTTCTTCCGGAAGAACCTGGCCGGGTCCGGAATCACGCCCCGCCCAGGGGTCGTCGAGACGATCACCGCGGCACGGGAGTGCGGGATGGCCGTCGGTCTGGTGACGACGACCTCGCACGACAACATCGAGGCGCTGCTCGACGTGCTGGGCCGTGGTCTCCGGGCTTATGACTTCGACCTGGTCGTCGACGCGTCCCGGGTCGTGGCGCCCAAGCCGGACGCCGCCGCCTACGCCTACGCGCTGGACGCCCTGGGGGAGCAGCCCGACGGCTGCGTGGCGATCGAGGACAACGCGGACGGGGTGACCGCGGCAGCGGCGGCCGGTGTCCCGTGCATCGCCTTCCCCGGCGCGAACACCTCCGGCCACAGCTTCGAGCAGGCCCGCCGCGTGGTCGACCGGCTCGACCCGGCCGAACTGCACGAGTTCCTCCCCCGCCGGTGAGCCGGCACTCCCACCACTCCCGCGGAAGAACGAGGACGTCTCATGGGTAATGCGCACGCCACCTACACGGCCACCGACCGGTCCTTCCGCGTCGAAGGCCACGAGAAGATCGACTTCAGCCTGACCTATGTGGACGGGGTGTTCTCCGTCGACAACACCGAACTCGCCGACAACTATCGCTCTCATCGCCGCTGCCTCATGGTGGTCGACGAGGTCGTCCACGGTCTTTACGGCGAGCAGATGGCGGCGTACTTCGCCCACCACGGGATCGACCTGACCGTGCACCCGGTCCGGATCCAGGAGGTCGACAAGACGCTGCACACACTGGAACGCATCGTCGACGCCTTCAACGACTTCGGCCTGGTCCGCCATGAGCCCGTGCTGGTCGTCGGCGGCGGCCTGACCACCGATGTCGCCGGTTTCGCCTGCGCCACCTACCGCCGCCGCACCAACTACATCCGGATCCCGACCACGCTGATCGGCCTCATCGACGCGAGCGTGGCCATCAAGGTGGCGGTCAACCATGGCAAGGCCAAGAACCGGCTCGGCGCCTACCACGCGTCGCAGGAGGTGCTGCTGGACTTCTCCTTCCTGGGAACCCTGCCCGAGGACCAGGTACGCAACGGGATGGCCGAGCTGATCAAGATCTCGGTGGTGAGCAACGGCGGGATCTTCGACCGCCTGGAGAAGTACGGCGAGGACCTCCTGCACACCCGCTTCGGCCATCGGGACGGCACGCCCGAGTTGCGCCAGCTGGCGCACGAACTGACCTACGACGCGATCGACACGATGCTGCGGTTGGAGGTGCCCAACCTGCACGAGCTGGACCTCGACCGGGTGATCGCCTACGGCCACACCTGGAGCCCGACCCTGGAGCTGGCTCCCGAGCCGCCGATGTTCCACGGGCACGCGATCAGCGTCGACATGGCCCTCTCGGCGACGCTGGCCGAGCTGCGCGGCTACATCTCCGTCGGCGACCGGGACCGGGTCCTCGGGCTGATGAGCCGCCTCGGCCTGGCGATCGACAGCACCCACCTCACCCCGGAGCTGCTGGTGGCGGCGACCGAGTCGATCGTCCAGACCCGGGGTGGTCTGCAGCGCGCCGCCGTTCCGCGCCCGATCGGCGAGTGCTTCTTCGTCAACGACCTGACGCCCGGGGAGCTGGACCGGACCCTGGCCGCCCACAAGGAGATCTGTCGCGGCTATCCCCGCCACGGTGGCGGCGAAGACATGTTCACGGCGGCCTAGGCCGTGGCGACCCTTTCCGCGCGACCGGCGCGGCCTCCCCGGCCGGTCACCCCGACGAGCATCGTCGCGTACGAGCTCGACGAGCTGAGCCGCCGACTCGACGCCCTGCCCGGCGTCGATCCGGAGTTGACCTCTCAGCTGCGGCGGGTGGCCGCGCTGGCGGTCGGGCTGGATCCCTACCTGGGCCGGTGCACCACCCCGGAGTCCCCGGCCCTGGCCTCGCTGGCCGTGCGAACCCGGGCGCGCGACTGGGATGGGCGAGTGGGTGACGGGGTGGCGGTCGTGTTGGAGCAGGAGATGCTGTCGGGACACGTCGAGGGCCAGGTCCTCAAGTTCCTGGTGCACATGACCCGGGCGAAGCGGGTACTGGAGATCGGCATGTTCACCGGCTACTCCGCACTGGCGATGGCCGAGGCTCTCCCCGACGACGGCGAACTGGTGGCGTGCGAGATCGATGCGGACGTCGCGCGGTTCGCCCAGGAGTGCTTCGCGGAGTCCCCGAGCGGTCACCGGATCTCCGTACGGGTCGCCCCGGCCCTGGTCACGCTCGCGCAGCTGGCGCGCGAGGACGAGCAGTTCGATCTCGTGTTCGTCGACGCGGACAAGGCGGGTTACCTGGAATACCTCGAAGTACTCCTGGCCTCGAACCTGCTCGCGCCGCACGGCGTCATCGCCGTGGACAACACGCTGATGCAGGGTCAGCCCTACCTGTCGGGTGGGTCCACGGCAAACGGGGCGGCGATCGCCGCCTTCAACCAGGCGGTGGTCCAGGACCCCCGGGTGGAACAGGTGCTGCTCCCCCTTCGCGACGGCCTCACGCTGATCCGCCGGGTCTGAGGAGATTCCCATGGCGCAGGTCCTCGTCGCGCGGACGGGTCGGCACCGGCGGGTCCGGCCGTCGACCGGACGCGGTGACACGGCGGCCCGCTCGTGGCGGACGGTGCCGCGCACGATGGCGGCCCTGGCGCTGCTCGCGTTGGCGTTTCCGTTCAACCTCGCCCTGACCTCCGCCGCACTGCTGCGGTCGGTAGTGGTCCGGCCGAGCCGCGCGGTGGCCGCCTCGCCTCGGACGATCCTGCTCAGCGGCGGGAAGATGACCAAGGCGCTACAGCTGGCCCGGTGTTTCCACCGCGCCGGTCACCAGGTGGTGCTGGTCGAGTCGAGCCGGTACCGGCTCACCGGGCATCGGTTCTCAGGGGCGGTCGATCGGTTCCGCACCGTGCCGGCGCCCCAGGCACCCGACTACGCCGCCGCGCTGCTGCGGATCGTGCAGGAGGAGAAGATCGACGTCTACGTGCCGGTCTGCAGCCCGGTCGCCAGCCGCTACGACGCGGATGCGAAAAAGCTGCTGGCCGGTCACTGCGAGGTCCTGCACCTCGATCCGGAGACGCTGCGCCGGGTCGACGACAAGGATGAGTTCGCGCGGCTCGCGGCGTCGCTGGGCCTCGACGTGCCCGACACCCACCGCATCACCGATCCGCGACAGGTGGCCGAGTTCGACTTCGACGCCCACGACGCCACATACATCCTCAAGAGCATCGCCTACGATCCCGTCCGCAGGATGGACCTCACCCCGCTGCCCCGACCCACTCCCGAGGAGACCGCGGCGTTCGCCGCGTCCCTGCCCATCTCGGCTGCCAACCCCTGGATTCTGCAGGAGTTCGTACGCGGCCAGGAATACTGCACGCACAGCACCGTGCGGGACGGGCGGCTGCAGGTGCACGGCTGCTGCGCGTCCTCGGCCTTTCAGCTCAACTACGGACAGGTCGACAAGACGGAGATCGAGACCTGGGCCCGGCGGTTCGTCAGCGCACTGGGCACCGGGCAGGTCTCGCTCGACCTCATCCAGGCCGCCGACGGGCGCGTCTACGGCATCGAGTGCAACCCCCGCACCCACACCGCCATCACGATGTTCCACGACCATCCGGGGGTGGCCGAGGCCTACCTCGAGGACGGCGGCCCGCCGATCGAACCGCTTGCGTCCAGCCGGCCGACGTACTGGCTCTACCACGAGCTGTGGCGCATGCTGAGTAGTCCCCGGACGATCCCGGAGCGGATGCGGGTCGTCGTCCGGGGGAAGGACGCGATCTTCGACTGGGCCGATCCGCTGCCCTTCCTGATGGTCCACCACGTGCAGATCCCCTGGCTGCTGCTGGGCAACCTGGTCAGGCTCAAGGACTGGATCCGCATCGACTTCAACATCGGCAAGCTCGTCGAGCCGGCGGGGGACTAGCCGTGACGGTGCACGTCCTGCACCTGGTGGGGTCGGCGGTCGACCGTGCCCACTGCGATCTGTCCCGCCTGTATGCGCGCGACTGCCTGGAGGCCCTCGCCGACCCGGCCCGTTACACGTTCTCCGTCGCCTACGTCACCCCCGACGGCCGGTGGCAGTTCCCCGCCGACCTCGAGCATGAGTCGATCGCCTCGGCCGCGACGATGTCGCCGGCACAGGCCGTGGCGCGGCTGGCAACGCTGGATATCGACCTGATGGTGCCCCAGATGTTCTGCCGGCCCGGGATGACGTCCTATCGCGCCCTGTTCGACGTCCTGCGCATCCCCTACCTCGGCAACACCCCCGACGTGATGGCGCTGGCGGCGAACAAGGCGAGGGCGAAGGCGGTCGTGGCCGCGGCGGGGGTGCCGGTGCCCGCCACGGAACTGCTCC
>JBKJPD010000211.1:0-2601 GCA_046595345.1 Pseudonocardia sp. | reverse complement strand
GAAGCGGTCGGCGAGCTCCACCGGGTCGCCGTCGGCGTCGGGTGCCTGGTGGGATCCGACGGCCTCCGCGAGCCCGATGCAGCGCGCCCCGTCGAACAGCCCGCAGGCGTAGCGGATCGTGTTCTCGTCCTGCTCCAGCACCCCGACGCGGAGCTGGTGGATGCCCGGGTAGTGCACCTCCGCGAGGTACTCCACCTTCAGCGAGCTGGGCGACAGGCCGTCGAGCGGGCCGCCGGCCGGGTAGCCGAGCACGTCGAGGTGCAGCTCGGCCAACGCGTCGAGGTACCAGCCGGCGAGCGCGACGTTGTTGACGTGCCGGTTGGTGTCGAGGTCACCGAAGCGGGTGCGGACGTCGAGCCGGAACGGGTACGCCTCGCGAGCCAGCCGCGCCGGGTCGCGCTCGGGCCGGACGAACTCCGGGCCGGCGATCCGCAGCGTCTCGAGTTGGGCCCGCACCGCGTCGGCCAGCGGAGTGGGCCGGCCCTCCGCGACGTGCACGCTCACCGACTCGCCGGTCGCGACGCACTCGTCGCCGGCGAAGACCGCGTAGCGGTAGGTGAACGACGACGTGCCGACGTGGGTGACACCGAGCCCGATCCGGTAGGCCCCGGCCACGCGAAGAGGGGCCAGCACCTCCACCCGGACCGACGCCAGCAGCAGCCGCACCCGTCCCCGGTTGTCGAGATCGGCGCCGAAGGCGTCGCGCTCGACGGCCACCCGGGCGTCCTCGAACCAGCGCACGAGTGCGTCGCGCCCGATGCGGCGGCTGGGGTCGAGGTCGCTGTAGCGGGCCGTGTGCTCGACGAGCACGGGGAACTCGGCAGGCTCGCGCCGGATCTGCGTGGAGGTCACGGTCACATGATGGCGAGCCCGAGGTGGAAGTGCGGGGGATCGGGCGTGGATCACGTGTGACGATTCCGACCGGACCCCACGTCATCCGGTTCGGCAACGGGCTCCGTGGGCGTCCGGGTAATCTCCCCCGATGCCCCCGAAGTCCGTACTGCCCGGCGTGGCGGAGCTGCTGGACGCGGCCGTCACGGCGGTCGGCGGCACCCGTCGCGAGGGCCAGGACACGATGACCCAGGCCGTCGCCAGTTCTCTGACCAGCGGGGAACACCTCGCGGTGCAGGCCGGCACCGGCACCGGAAAGTCACTGGCCTACCTGGTTCCCGCGATCCGACACGCCATCGCGAAGAACACGACGGTCGTCATATCCACGGCCACGATCGCGCTGCAGCGCCAGCTCGTCGACCGAGACCTGCCGCGCGTCGCGAAGGCCCTCAAGCCGTTGCTCGGCCGCACGCCGACGTTCGCGATCCTGAAAGGCCGCCGCAACTACCTGTGCCTCAACAAGCTCCATGGCGACGGCTCCGATGAGGACGCCGCCGAGCCCGAACTGTTCGACCCGTTCACCGTCTCCGCGATGGGCCGGGCGGTCAAGCGGCTGCACCAGTGGGCCGACACCACCGAGAAGGGCGACCGCGACGAGCTCGTCCCCGGCGTCGCCGACGCCACGTGGCGGCAGGTGTCGGTCACCGCGCGGGAGTGCCTCGGCGCCGCCAAGTGCCCCGTCGGGGACGACTGCTTCGCCGAGAAGGCCAAGGCCGAGGCCGGGCGCGCCGACATCGTCGTCACCAACCACGCGCTGCTCGCCATCGACGCGCTGGAGGGGCGTCCGGTGCTGCCCGAGCACGACGCCGTGATCGTGGACGAGGCCCACGAGCTGGTCGACCGCGTCACCGGCGTCGCCACCGCGGAGCTCACCCCCGGCATGATCGGCATCGCCGCACGGCGGCTGGGCAAGCTCGTCGACCAGGCCGTCGCCGACCGGCTCGCCGAGGCGGGCGAGGGCCTCGGGCTGGTGCTGGAGGACATGCCCCCGGGGCGCTGGGACGAGCTGTCGCAGGCCGCGGTCGGAGCGCTGTCGGCGGTCCGGGACGCGGCAGCGTCGTGCAAGACGTCGCTGGGCGGCGAGCGCCGCGACTCGGGGCGGGCGGGGGACGGCACAGACGCCGCCGGGCGCAAGGTCGCGCAGGCCGGCCTGGAGGAGGTGGCCGACACCGCCGTCCGGCTGATCGAGGCCTTCGCCGAGCCCGATCCCGCGAAGCGCCGCGACGTCGTGTGGCTCGGCGAGCAGCGTTCGTCGCCTCAGGCCGGCGGGGCCGGCCCGGACGGCGCGCGGCACAAGGTCCTGCGGGCCGCGCCGCTGTGGGTGGGCGGGCTGCTGCGGGAGCGCCTGTTCGGCGAGTCGACGGTCGTCCTGACCAGCGCCACGCTGGCGCTGGGCGGCAACTTCGACGCGCTGGCCCGGCAGTGGGGGCTGCCCCCTTCGTCGACCGAGAGCTCCGACCCGATCCCAGATCCGGAGGCCCCGAAGTGGTCGGGCATGGACGTCGGGTCACCGTTCGCGCACGCCCGCAGCGGCATCCTCTACGTGTGCAAGCGCCTGCCCCCACCCGGCCGCGACGGGCTGCCGCCGTCCTACCTCGACGAGATCGCGGGCCTGGTCGAGGCGGCGGGCGGGCGCACGTTGGGGCTGTTCTCCACGATGCGGGCGGCCAAGCAGGCCACCGAGGCGCTGCGCGGGCGCCTCGACACTCC
>JBKJPD010000207.1:0-4443 GCA_046595345.1 Pseudonocardia sp. | reverse complement strand
CGGGCCTCGACGCGGTCGAGCGGTTCACCGGGACCCGGGTCGAGCGGGTCGACCAGCTGCTGTGCCGCCGGGCTGACCGCGGTTCGCACCCACGACTACGCCATCGGCACCGCGGTGGGCAACGTGCCGGGGACCGTTGCGTAGGTGGCGCCGGGCGTCTACGGGACCTCACCGGGCCAGGGGCGGCGACGAACGATCCGAATCGGCGAGGACCCGGCATTGTCGTCACGATGACACTCGGGGCATGCCGGGTGGCGAGGCGGGCATTACCTCCCTGCGGAGTGTGCCGATCACGCCGCTCCGCAGGCCTCCGCGACGACCCGTCGCCCGGCCCCGATCCTGATCAGGAGACCACGTGCCCCGCATTCCCGCCCACACCCTCGACACCGCCCCCGAGCAGACCCGCCCGACGCTGCAGAACCTGCAGAAGAAGATGGGGAAGCTGCTCAACATCCACGCCGGGATGGCCCACTCCCCGGTCGTGCTCGCCGCCTACACCGGAATGCAGCAGGCCATCGCGGACGAGGGGACCTTCGACGCGCCCACCCGCGAGGCGATCGCTCTCGCCGTGGGCGCGGTCGACGGCTGCGACTACTGCCAGTCGGCGCACACCCTGGGCGGCAAGGCCGCCGGGCTGACCGGCGACCGGATGATCGCCGCCCGCGCCGGCCGACCCACCGGCGACGCGAAGCTCGACACGCTGCTCGCCCTCGCCCGCGAGGCCACCTCCAACATCGGGACCGTGCAGGACGGCACCTGGAAGCAGGCCCAAGGGGCCGGCTGGACCGACACCGAGCTGACCGAGCTGTTCGCCCACATCGCGGCGAACCTGTTCACCAACTACTTCAACCACTACGCCGGCACCGAACTGGACATCCCGCAGGCACCCGACGCCGCCTGACAACCTCCCGTCCGCGGACTCGGCCGGTGCCGCCACCCACGTGGTGGCGGCACCGCCACGTCGCAGCGATGCTCCGGGCCCGGGTCGAACCCGGCGGGGTGTGTTGGCCGACCTTGGATTGGCCGGACCGGTGCCGCTGCCACGAGATAGGTCAATCGGAGATCAGGGTGTGGATGGAATCCGCCATGCTTCGTCGCGGGTTCCCGGTACGTGAGCGAGCAATCCAACGCGGCTCGGGATCACCCCACGCCCCGCGACCCGGGTAGCGGGTGCGGCGGGCGTGCCCGCGACATCGCGTTCGCCCGCTGGGTGCAACCTGAGGTGGCGGTGCCCTACCGGGTCGCGCTCACCCTCGCCGGGCAACCCGCCGATGCGGAGGACCTCGTCCAGGACACCCTGCTGCGCGCCTACCGCGCCGTGGACCGTTTCGACGGTGCCCATCCGCGGGCATGGCTGTTGACGATCCTGCGCAACACCCACCGCAACCGGGCCCGGGTCCGGTTGCCGCTGCTGCTGCGCCGGGACGAACACGACGCCGGCGTGCTCGACGCCGCCGGGCCGAGCGCGGAGGATCTGATGGTGGACGGGATGTTCGAAGCCATCGTCGCGTGCGCGCTCGCCGCGCTGCCGACGATCCACCGGGTCGTGGTGCAACTCGTCGACGTCGACGGCCTGAGCTACGCCGACGCCGCGCAGGCCCTGGGGATACCCCGGGGCACCGTGATGAGCCGGCTGCACCGCGCCCGAGCCCGAATCCGCCGCAGCCTGATCGAGGCCGCACTCGTACCTCCCCGGAGCCGACCATGACAGGGAGCCGACCATGAGGATGCAGTCGTTGCCCGAGATGGCCCGCTGTCTGCCCACCTCCCGGGTCCTGCAGGCCTACCTCGACGGGGAAACCGACGAGCGTTCCGCCGGCCGGGTCGTCCGCCACCTGCAGGACTGCCGCCGATGCAGCCTGCAGGCCTCCACCTACCAGGCCATCAAACAGGTCGTGGCCGCCCGCGGGGGCACCGTCGACGAGCTTCCCCTGCACCGGCTCCGTGCTTTCACCCGCTCGCTGCGCACCGCGGGCCAGGCCGAGCCCGACAGCTGACCAGCCGCAGGACACCATGACGCCCGTGCCCCCGACCGACGATCCGCCGCGAGCGACCGTGACATGGTCGAGCCGGCGCGAAGCGGTGGCCGTGATCGCTCATCGCGGGCGCGGTGTCGCAATTGAGCTCCCCCGAACTCTGGTGATCGACCAGTGGGGGGTCCCCCGAACTACACAAGCGGATCTGCCCATACGACTGCCCGGGATGAGCGCCCCGAAGCTCGGCGGGAACCGGTGCTCCCGGTTCAGCTGATCAAGGCCAGCGCGCCGCCGGCCAGAACGCCTCCGACAATGACTACTGCCGTGGTGGCCGCGGTGACGCGCCATCCGAACGCGCGTCCGACCATGGCGATCCCGGGCAGGCTGACGGCGGGGAGGGTCAGCAGGAGTGCACCGATCGGCCCGGCGGCGAGGCCTGCGAGGGCGAGGCCTTGGAGAATCGGGATCTCCCCGGCGGTGGGGATGACCAGGAGAGTGCCGATGACGGCGGCGAGCACGACGATCAGCACGCCTGACCCGGCTCCGGCGACAGAGGACAACCAGCCCCGGAACGCCCCGACCAGCATGACCACGACGAAGTATTCCGGCACCAGGACGATCACCAGCCGGAACAGCGCCTTGAGGTAGGCCACCGACGTCCGGCGCATCCAGGCGGCATCGAGTCGGGTCTCGGCTATCCGGTCTCCCTCGAAGCTTGCCGGTGCGGCAGCCGTGTCGTCGCTGGAGCTCCGGTCGCCGGTGAATCGGGCCACGAGCGCCGCCCCGCCGACCACGAGCAGCAGCCCGAACACCAGGCGGGTGACGGTCCACTGCCAGGGCGCGACGACGATCAGGAAGGCGAGCACGGCGGGGTTGAGCAGGGGGTTGCCCAGCCAGTAGGCGACTACGGCGGCGGTGCGCACACCGCTGCGGCGCAGCGTGGCGGCCACCGGCGCGGTGCAACAGGTGCACATCATGGTCGGTGTGGACGCCAGGCCCCCGGCCAGCGCGGCGCGGAACCGCCCGGGCTGGTCGAGGACCCGTAGCAGCCACCGCCGCGGCACCAGCACCTGCAACGCGGCGCTGATCAGCAGTGCGGCCACCAGGGCTTTCCATACGGCGTTGCCGTAGGCCACGGTGAAGCTCAGTGCGGCGTCCCAGCTGGGTGGGTCACCGGGCCTGACGCCGCCGACGGTGAGGATGCTGGAACCGGGGTAGGTGCCCGAGCCGCTGATATCGGCGAGTCGGGCAACGTAGGGCACCCATTTCGACCACAGCAGCACAGCGACGGCGATCACGACCGTCAGCCCTATCCCGACGAGGAGCGGTCCGCGGCTGGGTGTGCGGTCGCGGGTGAGTGCTTCGTCGCGTGTGGTCATGGTCGGCCTGCCGTCCATCGTTGGGGTGAGGGCGCGCAGCGGAAATCACCGGTACCGCTCAGCTGACCTGGCGGGAACCCGGTGGTGGATCAGTCGGAGCGCCCGGACCGGGCGCGAGGGATCATGCTCAACGGATGTTGAGTGTGGAGTCCGCTCCTTGTGGCCGGTTCTCCACCAGGCCGAGCAGCGCTCTGGCCGGCACGGACAGCGGCTGCGTGGTGCGGGTGATCAGCAGGTCGGTGTCGAGCTTCCCGCCGTTCACGGTGGGCCCGAAGGGCCCCCAGAACGCCCCATCAGCGGTGATCGTCAGCTCGGCCGGCAGATCGGACTGCGTCGCATCGACCCCGAAACCGCCGATCTGCGCGCGGCCGCGCCGGACGATCGGCCGGATGATGTGCTCGGAATCGGGCACTCCAAGATCGCGGTGCAACGCACACAGGCGGTCGAGCTCGGCGTCCTCGATGGACTCCACCGTGGTCGCGATCCGGACCTTGATCCCGCGCTCGACCAGCGCAGGGATGGCAGCCACGACCTTCGCGAAGTTGTCCGGGGCCCGCATCTCGTCGTTGACGTCGGCGTCGGGACGGTCCAGGGAGATCTGCAGGGCGATGTCCCGGCCGGCCAGCGGGGCGACGCGGTCGAGTAGGCGGCGGCTGAACAGGGTGGCGTTGGTCAGGGCCACCGTGGGAAGGAGGTCGGCCAGCTGCGCGAGGACGTCGGGCATGTGTGGTTGCAGGAACGTCTCGCCGCCGGTCACCCCGAGGTCGGTGAAGCCCAGCTCCTTGGCCTGGCGCCCGATCTGCAGCATCGACTCCGGGCTCAGCTCGCGACGGGCGACCTTCGGGCCGGACTCGGTCAGGCAGTACGCGCAGGCGATGTTGCAGTGGTAGTTGGCGTACATCCACACGCGCCCTGGTAGCCGTCCCTCGGCCACCGCCGTCGCGATCGCGGTGTCGGTCACAGCAGTCCCTCCTGGCTCAGTCGTGCGGTGACATCCGACGAGGTCGGCAGCGCCAGCGCTGGGGCGAACCGGTTGAGCATCAGGGTGGTGGCGACCACGGCGGTCAGCTCCACGACCTCGTGATCGG
>JBKJPD010000506.1:0-11682 GCA_046595345.1 Pseudonocardia sp. | reverse complement strand
CGAACGGTCTCGCCCGCGGAGCGGGCCCGGTCGGCCGGGACGGCGCCGTCGCCGTCGACCTCCCGATCGGGAACGAGGTCACCGTCGATATCACCCAGTAGGTCGAGCTCCTCGTCGTCGAGCAGCTCCATTCCCTCCAGCACCGGCACGGTGCGCACGACGGGACCACCGTTGGCGGAGTTCTGCCACCGCGTGCTGCCGCCGGGACCGTCGAGCTCACCGAAGTCGTCGCCGGGATCGAACCCGCGGCGCGGCCGGGAACCGCCGGTCACCGGTGCGGCCTTCGCGGGGGGCGGCTCGTCGGGTGCCCGGACAGCCGCAGGGGCCGTGGCGGCGGGCACGCCGCTGGCCGAGATCCGGCTGGCGTCGGGGTTGGTGTCCAGCGCCTGCCGCACATGCTCCAGGTGCGGACCCTCCAGGTCGATCCGGATCTTCTCGACCCCGCCGTGGCCGTCAGCGAACACGAACTGCCGGGGGGTGTCGTCGGGCCGATCGTCGTGGCGGGGGCGCGGCGACAGCGTGCCGAGCATCTGCTCGTAGCCCACGCCGGTGGGCACGCGCAGCAGCCGCAGCGCCTCTCCCTGCGCCTCGTCGTCATCGGTGCGGCCGACGAAAACGGCGTTGACCAGCGACGCGAAGCCCGAGACGCGCAGCAGGTCGCCCGCGAGCTGTGAGGCGAACAGAGCGCGGACGTTGAACTTGCGGGAGTCGCGGGCGAGCCGGTCGATCAGGACCTTGCCGGTGGGCACCTGCGACAGGAAGTGCGTCTCGTCGAGAGCGACGCCCTTGCGGAGGTTGCGGTCGGCGTCATAGATCGTGCGCTGGGTCAGCCAGGACGCGAGGTTGAGCAACTCGACGGCGAGCGACTCGCTGTCGGTCCATTCCTCGCGCGGGCTGCCGGGCCGGGGCAGCGTCATCCCCTGCATGGTCAGGACCGTCAGGCGGTACTCACGGTCGACCTGCCAGGGGTCGTCCCGGGAGGTGTCGGGGAACAGCAGCGCCGCCTGCGGGAGCTCGCGGCGCTCCTCCAGGAAGTCGGCGACGACCCCGGAGTGGTCCTCGCCGTCGCGGGCGTGACGGCGCAGCACGTCGATGACCTGGCCGGGGTGCCGGTCGGCCGCACCACCCACTTCCCGGACCGCGCGCAGCAACACGATCCGGGTGTGCGGGAGCCGGGAGATGTCGAAGGGCAGCAGCCCCGTGAGGACGTCGAGGACGAGCCGGCGTCTCGTGGCCGCGGCGAGCGAACGCTCACGGCGCCACGCCCGCTCGGGGTCCTCCTCGTCGACGAAGTGCTCGGGCCGGGGCTCGGCCACCACCCGGTAGGGGTTGAGAATGCCCGGATCGGCGCGCAGCAGGTTGATGTGCCGGGAGAACGGGGCCAGCTCGGGGAGCCGGGTGAGAGCGGCCAGCGGGCCCGACGGGTCGAGCACGGTCCAGCGGGCGCCCGCACGCAGGGTCTTGTAGACGATCAAACCGGTCAGGAAGGACTTCCCTGACCCCAGGCCGCCCACCACCGCCGTCAGTCCCGACGCCCGCCGCACCTCCTGCGCCAACCACGGGTCCCAGGCGACGGGACGCCGGGTGGCTGTGCAGGTTTCGCCGATCATGATGCCGCGCCGGTCGCCGACGCTCGCGGTCGCGGCAGGCACGGCGGCCGCGGCCCACGTCACCGACCCGCGGCGGCGGTAGGCCGTGGACGCCAGCGGCTCGCCGGGGATGAACTCGCGCGCGTAGCGGTACTGCGCCTCGGGATGCTCGATCTGGACCTTGGGCCGGTAGACGTCGAGCACCTGCTGGGCACGGCTGATCGCCTCGGCCTCGTCCTTGCCCGACACGGCGACACGCCACCACCCGTACAGGCGCGTATTCATCTGGGTGAGCCCGCTGGTCAGCTCGTCCTCGACCTCGAGCACCCGGTCGGCCTGCCGTGCCAGCGACATCGGCGGATCGAGATCATGATCGTGGGTGTAGTGCCGGATCTGGCTGCGCACCTTCCCCATCTGGCGCTGCAGTTCTCCGGCCACTTCCTCGGGCTTTCGGATATAGATCCGAGCCGACCATTCGACGGGAAATGGAAGTCGGTCGGAATGCTGCATCCACGGGTCGTCGACCTCGGGGATCCGCAGCCCCTCCATTAATCCGACGGACAGTACCGCGACATTCCGGGAAACGGTTTGAGAGCGGATGCGGCCGACCACCCGAACGGTGGGCGCATAGGGTTCCTGGTACATGTCGACGCCGTCGGTGAAGGCGGCGAGGTCCTCGGTCTCCCATCGGGTGACCGATCCGGGTACCGCCGACATGGCGCGGGGTGCGGGAAGTCCGAGAGCGCACGATCGGTGCATCAGCCACGCGATGTCGTCAGCGGTGGCACGCACCGCGTCGAGCCCGCCGCCGGAGACGAGCTCGTCGAGGTGGCCCACCTCGGACTCGAGCGCGGCGAGCTCGGCCCGCACGGCGGCGGGGGCGAGCTTCCCGAGCACCGGCGCGGCCTTCTCGACCCAGCGGTCGAGCATGCTCCGACCGGAGACCTCGACGCCCAGAAAGACCTCCTTGTCCGACATCGACAAGCCCATCAGGTGGCGCTGCTCGCCCTCGAGGAACCCCTCCCAGCCCAGGGCGCCCGGCACGTCGGGCATCCGACCCAGCGCGTTGTTGTCGAAGGACTCCGCCCACATGTGGACCGGGTAGGGCCTGGTCGTGACCCGGAGGTGCACCCAGCGACCCTGGAGCCCACCCAACTGGGCGGCGATCTGCCGGATCAGCACCTCGCGTTGCGAGTCGCTGCGGAAGCTCCAGGCCTGCGCTGCGAGCCGGTACCACGCCATGACCTGCGTGGTCGTGCGGGTCAGGTGTCCGTCGATGGAACGCAGGGCGATGTCGGGGATGTACCTGGGCAGGCTGGTCTCACCGGCGAGCGCACGGCCGCGGCGTCTCCCGCTCGACTCCTCCGGTGGTGCGGAGTCGCGCGGTGCGTCACGTCGCGGCACGCGTACGTCCCTTCCTTCGGCCGATGGACGGGTGCTTCAGGATGCTGCGTTTCGGAGAGACAGATTTAGGAGGCCGGGGTTTCGTGGCCCTGGGCTGCACGGATCGGGCGGCGAAGGGTGCCCCCACGCGAACATGGCCCGACCGCACGGCGCCGCCCGCCACCGCGGTGCGGGCCCGCGGCCCGGTGATCTCTTGGCGGAACAGTTCGAGCACCTGCCCGAGCGGACGCTCGTAGTCGATCCGGCTGCCGATGAATCGCGTGGTCACCACGGTGATGACCAGCGCCCAGGCCACGGAGAAGAAGTCGAGGCCGATACCCACGCGCCGCTGCAGGAACATGGTGGCAATCATGGCGAGTAACCCGACGCCGTAGCTCACATAGCGCGCACGCCACGGAAACGTGGCGCGGGGAGGACCGAGCCAGACGGAGTCGACGCGGTAGATCTCGTCGTCTGTGCGCACCAGCACGGGGTCAGCCAACGAGGAGACCGGCCAGGAAATTGCCGATCTCCGGGCCGTTGCCCGAGACTGCGATGCCCAGCGCGACAAGCCCCACGAGCAGGCCGATGCTCCGCCGCGCGACGCCGGCGTTGTCGCCTTTACCACCGATCCAGAGGAGGATGATCGCGATCCCGAGCAGGATGAGCGGAACGACGTTGTCCTGGATCCAGGTCTGCAACGGTGCTGACGTCAGGCCCTTCGCGTACCACAGCCCGATAACCTGTGGTCCCATCATGGCAACTCCATCCTCGTGGCAACTACTGGCCCGAGGCGCCGCGGACCCGACCCCCCGGGCTGGTGAGCAGTCGGGCACAGGCTACTCGACGGTCAGGGCCGAGTAGATCAGGCCGGACCCGACAGCGCAGCTAAGTCCCCCGCTCGGCAGAGCCGGGGTCGCACCCACAGTGACATCTTTTCGCCGATCAGAGCAAGCGGCGACTCGTAAGGCGACATGCCTCCCACAACCTGACGACACCCGCCGTGGTGGGCGAGGATGCGGCACTCGACGAGGACCCCCGGTCAGCACCTCACCGTGACACCTGCCGGCGTGATCCAGTCACAGGTCGAGGAGCCGATCCGCCGCGGAAAACAATTGACTATCGCCCGATCGGTCAGCATTTATGCGAACTCCCGGATCATCTTCGAATAACCCCTGCTCAGCATCGCGGGCACCCTTTCGACGTGTCGCGATTTCAGGTTGGGCCATCCGAGAGCGTGGACCGTTGTGAACACGATGGCCCGTTGAGTGGCTCCGCGGAGTGGTCCTTGTCAGCAGACCGGGGCACCGCGTCGTGGGACGCGCGACACCCACCGCTCACGCGCATTACCGACCAGTAGTGTGGCGGTGGGGCAAGACGGATCCGACATCACGTGGCCGTCTACGCTGCCCGGCAACGGCCGCGACCCACCACCCGCGCGCCTGCGTGCAGTTCCTGGGAGGAAACCCGTGATTGTGAGACTGGTCATCGGCCTGACGATGACGGTGGCCGCGTTGGCGATCTCCGGCCGTCGCGGCGCCTACATCTACCAGCTGATCAAGTCAGGTCAGCCGGCCAACGACCGCACCGAGGGAATGAACCAGCGCATCCGCGCCCAGTTCGTCGAGGTCCTTGGACAGCGCACGCTGCTGAAATGGACCGTGCCGGGCATCGCCCACCTGTTCACGTTCTACGCGTTCGTCATCCTGGCCTCGGTCTACCTCGAGGCCTACGGGGCGCTGTTCGTCCCTGATTTCGCCATTCCGCTGATCGGCCACTGGGCCGTCCTCGGATTCCTGCAGGACACCATCGCCGTGCTCGCGCTGCTCTCCCTGGGCGTGTTCGCTGTGATCCGGATCCAGAACGCACCGGAGCGCAAGGCGCGGGCGTCGCGGTTCTACGGGTCGCACACCGGTGGCGCCTGGCTGATCCTCTTCATGATCTTCAACGTGCTGTGGTCGATGTTCCTGTTCCGCGGTGCGTCCTCGGCCTTGGGCACGTTCCCCTACGAGTCCGGCGCATGGGCGTCGATCGGCGTCGGAAAACTGTTCTCCGGCTTGGCCGAAGGCCCGCTCCAGGTGGTGGAGAGCGTCGGCCTGCTGCTGCACATCGGCGTCATGCTGGCCTTCACGATCATCATCGCCTACAGCAAGCACCTGCACATCTTCACGGCCCCGATCAACATCGCGACCAAGCGGTTCCCGAAGGCGCTCGGACCGCTGCCGGCGATGGAGTCGAACGGCAAGAAGATCGACTTCGAGGACCCGGGTGACGACGACGTCTTCGGCCGCGGCCGAATCGAGGACTTCACCTGGAAGGGCATGCTCGACTTCGCGACCTGCACCGAGTGCGGTCGCTGCCAGAGCCAGTGCCCCGCGTGGAACACCGGCAAGCCGCTCTCGCCCAAGCTCGTGATCATGGACCTTCGCGATCACCTGCTCGCGAAGGCGCCTTACATCATCGGCGGTAAGGAGATGCCTGCGGAGGGCTCGATCGACTTCTCCGCGGGCTTCACCGACAACAGCCACCACGGCGTCCCGGAGTCGGGCTTCGAGCGCGTGCTCGGCTCCGGCCCGGAGCAGGCCGCCCGCCCGCTCGTCGGCACCCTGGAGCAGGGCGGCGTCATCGACCCCGACGTGCTGTGGTCCTGCACCACGTGCGGCGCGTGCGTCGAGCAGTGCCCGGTCGACATCGAACACGTCGACCACATCATCGACATGCGCCGCCATCAGGTGCTGATCGAGTCGGAGTTCCCCTCCGAGCTCGGGGTGCTGTTCAAGAACCTCGAGAACAAGGGCAACCCGTGGGGCCAGAACCAGCGCGAACGCCTGGACTGGACCAAGAAGCTCGACTTCGAGGTCAACGTCTTCGGTGCGGATGGGGCCGACAAGCTGGCCCCCGAGGTCGAGTACCTGTTCTGGATCGGCTGCGCCGGCGCGTTCGACGACGGCGCGAAGAAGACCGTGCAGGCCACCGCGGAGCTCCTGAAGCGGGCCGGCGTGAACTACACGGTTCTCGGCCCGGAGGAGACCTGCACCGGTGACCCGGCGCGGCGCTCGGGCAACGAGTTCCTGTTCCAGATGCTGGCGCAGCAGAACGTCGAGGTGCTCAACGCGGTGTTCGAGGGTCGCGAGCCGGGCACCCGCAAGATCGTGACGACCTGCCCGCACTGCCTCAACACGCTGGGTCGCGAGTATCCGCAGCTCGATGGGCACTACGAGGTCGTGCACCACACGCAGTTGCTCAACAAGCTGGTGAGAGAGGGCAAGCTCGTGCCGGTGGCTGCGCCCGCGGAGGACAAGTCGGCGCCGGTCACCTACCACGACCCGTGCTACCTCGGTCGCCACAACGACGTCTACGAGGAGCCCCGCGCGCTCGTCGGCGCGGCCGGCGCCACGCTCACCGAGATGCCACGGCACGCCGACCGTTCGATGTGCTGCGGGGCGGGCGGCGCGCGGATGTGGATGGAGGAGCGGATCGGGCAGCGGGTGAACGTCAACCGCACCGAGGAGGCGATCAGCACCTTGGCCGGCGTCACAGCGCAGGGCGGGGACGGCGCCGCGGCGGGCGGCACGATCGCAGTCGGCTGCCCGTTCTGCAAGACGATGATCACCGACGGTCTCACCCAGAAGCAGAGCGAGGGTGATGGCGAGGGCGTGCAGGTCCAGGACGTGTCCCAGATGCTGCTCACCGCGGTCAAGCGAGGCGACGCGGCCGCTGACGGATCCGATCCGGGCACCACTACGAAGCCGGAGCAGAAGAACGCGGACAGCTGATCGACGCCTACGGCGGGGCCGATCCGAAGTTCGGACCGGCCCCGTTCGTCATCACGGGCCGACGCTGCCCGGCGCGCAGGGCGCGAAACCTGATATCGCGAACCGCTGCACGGTCGGCTCCGTCTGAAAGATCAGTACCTTTCCGAGAGAGGGCCCGGTCGCCGCGGCCCATTCCGTGGGGCAGGCATCAACCTGCCAGCCGCCGGCTGCGACCACCGGCTGCGGGAACTTGTCGTCGTCCGTCGCCGAGCCTGCCGGGAGGCGACGGTGTAGTTCAGCGACCGCTTCGGCGCAGTTCGGCGCCGCGGTCGCGGCCAGAACTGCAGCCTCGGCGGCAGGCGAGAGGAGCCGACAGATCGGGTCGGCGTCGTCGAGGCGGATCGCCTGCACCATCGCGGGAAGCACCCGGGCGGGACGTGCCTCCCCGAGCTGGATGCGCAGCGCGTCACCGGCGTGTGCCTGGATTTCCCGCTGCAGCTCGGCGGATCGGTAGGTCGAGAACCCGTACCCCACGCCGGTGACGAGACACAGCACCGCACCGACAGCCGCGAGGCGCCACCACGGCAACTGCACCAGCCCCGCCAGCAGGACACCGATGCTCGCGGCCAGCGCCCACGCCCAGGGGCCGGTGCTCATTGTGAGTCCGCCGACGACGGCGAGGCCACCCAGATGCGGGGCCCAGCCGCGCAGGAGACCGTCCAGCCGCAGTAGGCGCAGCAGCAGGAGCAGCCCGATGCCGGCGAGCCAGGGGATCGCCGGCCAGTCGGCGAACGGCCAGAGCAGCAGCGCCGCCACCGCGATCACCAGTCCCGCGGCACCACGGCGGGAACGGGTCAGCCGGCGCCAGCCGAACCGAGGACCCGGTGGCGGAGGGGGGTCGGACGGAGCCGGATCGGGGACGGCAGGCGGCGGAACCGGCTTTCGTGTCGCCGGAAGCCAGGGGAGTCGGCTGGCTTCTCGCGGATCCATGGAGGCCCGAGGCTACCGGCTCCGGCGTATCGAGTCATCCCGGGTTTGTGCTGAGCCGGACGGGACGGGCCGGGCCGCGGCCGTGTCGCCGGAATGTCGCCATCCACGTACGGGCCACAACCCTCAGCGCGATCAGCCCTGTGCCAGGGTCGGACCCGTCGCCGGGGAGGGCCCCATCGTTGCGGACCTGCAGCCGCGCGTCGCCGCCTTTCACGTCGATCTCGATCGTGCGTTGACTCGGTTGGGCGTGGCGGAGCACATCCGTCATCGCGTCCCGCAGCACCCGGGCTGGGCCGGCTCGCCGTCTTCGCAGTGATCAACGCTGTGACGGGGATGCCGATGCCGGTCGACCCCGTGCCGCTCGTGCTTGCAGTGGTGGACGGCCTCGCACTGGTCGTCACGGCGGCGCGCACAACGACCATCGGCACACCGTCACCGGAACGGGCGCAGATCCCCATCCTGCCTCTGACGTCCGTGCTACCCGGGGCCGGTGGTCGCGCTGATCGTCTGGCCTGTGGTCTCCGGTGTGCCGGCCGTGCGCAGGTTCCGGTGGTACCCGCGGCGCTGACGTGGCCCCGGGCTGACAAGTCTCAGCGCCGGGTGTCCACTTGGTGGAATTTCAGATAGGCCTTCGACGGCGTCGGACCCCGTTGCCCCTGGTACCGGGAGCCGACACCGGCGCTGCCGTAGGGGCGTTCCGACGGGCTGGAGAGCTGGAACAGGCAGAGCTGCCCGATCTTCATGCCCGGCCACAGCGTGATCGGCAGATTCGCGACGTTGGACAGTTCGAGGGTGATGTGCCCGGTGAAACCCGGGTCGATGAAACCCGCCGTCGAGTGGGTGAGCAGGCCGAGACGCCCCAGAGAGCTCTTTCCCTCCAGGCGCCCCGCCAGGTCGTCGGGCAGCGACAGCGACTCGAACGTCGACCCGAGCACGAACTCGCCCGGGTGCAGGACGAACGGATCGTCCCCCTCGGGCTCGACGGCCGACGTCAGCTCGTCCTGCTGCTCACGGGGGTCGATGTGGGTGTAGCGCGAGTTCTGGAACACCCGGAAGAAGCGATCGAGCCGAACGTCGATGCTCGACGGCTGGAGCATCGCAGGATCCCACGGGTCGACAACAAGCCGCCCGCAATCGAGCTCTTTGCGCAGGTCACCGTCGGACAGGAGCACAGCGCCACCCTAACCGGCGGGCCGTCAGGCCTCGGTACCGGCGGCGGGGGAGCTGTCGACGTCGGATGTAGAGGCGAGCGACGGCGACGGGCACAGCCCGAACATCCACGCGACCGCCTGCTCCACCCGCATCGCCTCGAGCCCGTCGGACGGTTCCGCGGGCACGCGCTGCTTCATCGCGAGAAGCTGGCGGACCGTGGTCATGACGGCGGGGCTGAGGATGCTGCGGATCGAGTCGCCGGGCTCCGGGATGTGCGGCCCGTCGACGAGGACAGCCGGAGTGCCGAGCCCGGGCGCGTCGGTGACCAGCTCGGGATCGTCGGAGACCAGGACCGCGCTGGCCGCGATGAGCCCGACCAGCTCGGCGAGCGGAAGACTGCGTACCACCATGGCCCGGTCATGGCTGCTCAGCGGCGCCGCGGCGCCGTGTGCGGCGAGCTCGCCGAACACGACGAGCTCGATGTCGGGCTCGCGTTCGAGCAGGTCCGGAAGACCCGCGAGGACACCGAGCGAATCGGAGCGGTCGAGCCCGACCAGGACCAGCCGCGGACCGCCGGACCGCACACGCCGCACCAGGCGGGCGAACCGGAGGTCGGCGGGCTTGGGGTTGGCGGCCATCGTGTCGCCGACCGGGATGGCGTTGGGCCCGATCGGGCTGCCCATCGCCGTGCCTCCGGTGGTGAGGAACAGCGACGCGAGCTGGCCGATGATCCGGCGGTTGGCCTCCTGCGGGAATGGACACAGCAGGTCATCGCTGGCCACCCCGGCCTGCAGATGGACGACCGGGATCTGGCGCCAGAACGCGACCTGCGCCGCGACGGCCGCCGTCATCCCGCCGCCGTAGACCATCACCGCTGACGGGTCGAGATCGACGAGCAGCTCGTCCAACCGGGTCATCAGGATCGACGCGATGGCAGCAGGGTTGGGATCGGGCCGCTCCCACAGGAGCTGGGTGATGTCGACAGGCACCCCGAGCGCCTCGAAGGCCTCGTGCACGATCATCGGATCGGGGCCCGTGGCGATGGTGAGCGCACGGATACGGTCGGCCGACGCGAACGCGGTGGCGACCGGGGCGAGACGGGCGACCTCGGGCCGACTTCCGGCGATGAGGAGCACGTCGTGATCGTGGTCCTGAACCGGAAGCGCACCGGCGGGCGCATCGAAATCGGTCATACGTAGGTCCTTAGCGGCCGGGGAGATGGCCTAGCGGGGCCACACCAGTGTGAACCCGCGAGCGACCGGCCGTCGGCTGACGATCCCACCAAGCGGCCAAGGGGGAAAGAAACACTCTGATGGGTGAGCCGTCACGGCCAAAATCACCACGCAGAGTTAGCTGCTAGGCTCAAACCCAGCGCTCTGTGGATGTAGTTCAATGGTAGAACATCAGCTTCCCAAGCTGAACATGCGGGTTCGATTCCCGTCATCCGCTCCACACCAAAGGCCCAGGTCAGAGGATATTTCCTCCGGTCCTGGGCCTTCGTCGTGCCAGGGGTCATCACAGTCACCCCACCGCGGCGTCGCGAACGCCGTGACCACGATCGGCCGCGGAACCGCTGGTAGCGCATGGCTTCCGCGAGCTCGAAGACCTGGGCCACGGTGAGCACAGGCCGCTCCCCCGAGTTCTCCTGGTCCGCGCCTCGAACCCGGCACGGGTTGCGCGGGATGATCCGATCCTCGTCCACCGCGGTATTCAGCACGGCCCGCGGCAGCCGGTACGTCTTGGCCGCCATGGTCACCGACATCCCGGAGTCGAGCAGCCCAGCGCGCCATCGGCGGATCATGGGGGTGGTCAAGGCGCCGAGTGGGGCCGCGCCGAGCGTCGGCACAACGTGTTTGCGGAGCAGCCAGCGGTACAGCTCGACTGTCCGCGGGCGGAAGCGGGCCCGCTCGCTCGCCGAGCGATCGGCGTAGTCAGATCAGCGCAGTGTCAGCAGGAAGACCCTGGCGCCAGCCGCCCAAGCCGAGTGCAGATCGTTGGGATCGGGATTGCCGTCCTCACCGAATCCGATCTTATTGATCTTGGCAAAGCCGGGATTGCCGCGCGCGATTACGGCGTAATATTCGACCACAGCCACTTCATCCGTCAAGACACGGACGTCAGTCGAACGACGCTTACCCATGAAGCGAACCTCCAGCGTATCGCCAGTCCGCAAGTTCTTACCCCACGCAAACCCCGACCCCAGCAATAAAGCGCCCTCGTGCCATAAATATGCCATCGGCACCGTGTAGAGATTCCCAGACTTGCGCCCCACCACATAAAGCGTGATCAATCTGGTTCCGACCACACGTGACAGCAGTGGGACGCGCAGCAGAGTCCGGACAAATCTGTTGAGCACGCCCTGAAAAGCAAACAGCTTTACTCCGCTACCGGTCGACACCTTACCGTCGGTCAGCGCATCCGAGGGTCTTGTTTGCGACGATTCGGTGCTGTCATCTGCCATCTCGAGCTCCTCCACGACGCATTTCTCGCAGGTCAATCTCACCTATATCGTACGCCCGTGACCCCCTCCCAATCGGCTGCCGCTCCGGCTCCCGCAGCCCCCTGGCCATCAGGCGTGGGACGACACAGACAGGTAGAGGGCCCCGACATGCACGGCGCCGACCACATCAAGGCCATGGTCAGCCGCTCTACGAGAGACTTCAACCAGCACCGTCTTCGTTTCTACCGGCGACGAAGTGACGATCTGTATGAGTGTCCCGATGCCCGCGGGAAAGTGCGGTCCATGGCCGTCTCGCCCGCGCGCCAGACCGGAGGGGGCTGATGGAGAAGACGATGATCGCCCCTTCATACAT
>JBKJPD010000416.1:0-6182 GCA_046595345.1 Pseudonocardia sp. | reverse complement strand
CGCATGCGGCCGTCGAGGGCGCCCGGGTAGTGCGTGACTCCGCGGTCGTGGTGCTCACCGCCGCGCAGGAGGCCGGACGGCGGCTCTCGGTCGAGCGTGACGTGCTGCGCGCACCAGTGGTCCCCGCCGGCCTGGATGTGCTCGACCGGCGCCGCTACTCGGCCGCCGCGATGTCCGAACAGGCCGACGCGGCCCTTGTCGATGCCGAGGCCGCCGACCACGGGTCCCGCGAGGCCCTCGCCACAGCGCCGTCGCGGGGGCCGCTGGAGCAGGCGCTCCGTGACCACCGTGAGCTCACCGGGGTACGGGAGGAGCATCGCGGCGCCGTCGGGGAGCGGGCGGCGGCGGAGCGGGCCGCCGCCGCGGCCGCGGCTCGGGTCGTCGAGACCGGCCGGCATCTCGACCACGCCCGTGAGCGGCTCGCACAGCGTCGGCGTGCCGATCTCGCCGCCACGCTGCGTCCCACCCTCGTGGCCGGGGAACCGTGCCCCGTGTGCGCGCAGGCCGTCGTCACGTTGCCGGATCCGTTGGCCGCGCCGGACGCCGGTGACGCGAGTGAGGTCGTCGTGGCCGAGCAGGCCGATGACGATGCCCGGCGCTACGAGGCCGGGGCGGCGGTTGTGCGGGCCGGGGCGGCCGGGGAGGTGCAGCGGCTCCTCGCCGTGATCGACCGGCTGCAGGCCGTGGTGATCTCGGACCCGGCCGCGATCGAGGGCACGCTCGCCGACCTGGGCCGGATCGCCCGGGCGGTCGAGGACAGCGGCACCGCGGCGCGCGAGGCGCGGCGGGCCCGGGAGGCAGCAGCCCGCGAGGTCGAGGCCGTCCGAACCGAGCTGGGTGCGGCCACGGCGGGGCTGCGGGCGGCCCGTGACCCGCTCGTCCCGCTCGGGGCTCCCGCCGTCGAGGACGCCGATGGCGGTGTCCTCGCCAGTTGGACCGCGCTCGTCGAGTGGGCCGGGGAGCAGACTGCCATCCGGGACGGCGCGCTTCCCGATGCCCGCAGCGCGTTCACGGTGGCCGAACGCGAGCGGGACGCGGCCGACTACGCATTGCGGGCGGCCGAGCACATCGAACGGGACCGCCGCCGGGAGGAGACCGCAGCCGCCCGTGCCGAGCAGGAGGCCCGTGGGGCCGTCGAGGGGATCGAGAGTCGGGTCGGGCAGCTGAGGTCGACGCTGGCGGTCGCGCCCACCGACGCGGAGGCCGCCGCCGGGCTGGCGGGCCTGGCGGAGTGGGACGCCGCTGCCCGCGCGGCCGACGCCGAGCTGCGCTCCACCCGCGCGGCGCAGCGTTGCGCGGAACGCGCCGCGGCCGAGATCGGAGCGGAGCTCGCGGCGGCCTGGCACGCGCTGCGTGCGGCACGTGATCCACTGGTGCCGCTCGGCGCGCCCGCGGTCACCGACGACGACCTGCGCGTGGCGTGGTCCGCGCTCACCGGGTGGGCGCGGCAGGAGTCCGGCATCCGCGACGGGCAGCTCGTCGCGGCCGAGGAGGCGGCACGGGCTGCCCGGGACACCCGCGAGGCCGGCGAGCAGCGGCTGGCCGACGACCTCGCGGCACACGATGTCGCGGTCCCCGGCGGGCCCGGTCGGGATGCCCCGGGTCGGGATGCCCCGGGTCGGGATGTCGCCGCCCAGCTGTCCGGCAGGGCGCTGACCGCCGTCGCGGCCGTGCTGGAGCGGTCCCGCGGGGTGCGGGACCGGATCGCCGAACGGCGTGCTGCGGCCGCCGCGATCGCGGCCGCCCGGGACGATGCCGAGAGTGCGCAGCAGGTCGCGAAGATGCTCGGCAACCTGCTGCGTTCCGACGGGTTCCCGCGCTGGCTGGTGGCCTCCGCGCTGGACGCGCTGGTCACCGACGCGTCCGCCAGCCTGGCCGAGCTGTCGGCCGGGCAGTTCGAGCTGACCCACGCCGGCGGCGAGTTCCTGGTGATCGACCACGCCGACGCCGACGCACAGCGGCCGGTCAAGACGCTCTCGGGTGGGGAGACGTTCCAGGCGAGCCTGGCGCTGGCCCTCGCACTGTCGGCGCAGATGTCCGGGCTCGCGGCCCGCGGCGCCGCGCGCTTGGAGTCGATCTTCCTGGACGAAGGTTTCGGCACCCTGGACGAGGCGAATCTCGAGGTGGTCGCGGGCACTCTGGAGCAGCTCGCCACGCGCGGTGACCGCGTCGTCGGGGTGATCACGCACGTACCGGCACTGGCCGAGCGGGTGCCGGTGCGGTTCGCGGTCAGCCGCGACCAGCGCACATCGTCGGTCGTGCGGGAGAACCTGTGAGGTTCAGCGTCGACCCCTGGGACCCCTCCTACGGCACGAGCCTCGGCACCGAGCTCGGGCAGTCGAGCGCCGACGTGGTCCTCGACGCCGAGGTGCCCGTCGACCGGTGGGCGCCGCTCGACCCTGCGCCCGGCGTCGGGCCGCCCGACGCGGTGCTGTTCGTCGACGGGGTACGGCGGATCGACGCGCAGGTGTGGGTCGACGAGGCCGACGGCACGGCGTCGCCCGCGCTGTGCGCCTCCTACGCCGCCGGGGTGGTGTGCTGTTGCCGCGAGGGCGCGCACCTGCTCGGCGCGCATGTCCGTCGCGGGCTGTTCACCACCGTCGACGACGGCGAGGACATCGTCACCACCGCCGGCCGCTACCGCGCCAGCCACACCGACGCGAACCCGGGCGCCGACCCGATGCAGGTGCTCAGCCAGGCCGTGCAGCGGGAGATGGGCAACACCGAGATCATCGCGGCGGCCACGGCGCGGGCTGATCATGGTGTCGAGGGTGACCTGCTCGTCGTCGACGGGCCGCTGCCGCCGCGCCAGCACCTGTCGCGGGCCATCGGGTTCGTGAAGAGCCACCGCAGCGAGTATCTGCCACCTGCCCTCGTCGGCACCGTCGCGGCGCTGCGGCCGGGGCAGCGCACTCCGGTGTTCCGCATCGGCAGCACCTGGGCGCGCCACACCTGGTACCTGCGGCTTCCGTGTGAGCCCGGCGCGCCGTGGGCGGGCGTGGTGCGGGTGGAATGCAGCGCAGACCTGCCCCCCACCGACGCCGTGGCACTGGCGGCGGTGAGCCAGGTGACGCTCGTCAGGTTCGCGTCCACCGAGTACAAGGACTCCCGCGCACCGCAGAACCTCTACCCGATCGCGGGGCTGGAGCGGGCGCTGCGCCGGCGGCTGGGGGAGCCCGCGGTGCTCTACCGCGCGCTGCGCCGGGCGGCCGTGCACCGATAGCGATATCTGGCCGCGCGCAGTTCGGAACCACCCGGTTGTCGGGGCCTTCCGAGATCAGCACTCCGGCTCCGAAATGCGCCGACGATGCGTGTCATGATCGTGTGCGGAGCGCCGTTGAGCGGATCGACCTCCCACGGGAGAGAATGCGTCATGGCCATGGAATGTCCATGGGTGCTACAGAAGTCGACGCCGACACGGCGCCCTCCTCTGACGGATCTCGTCGCGTAGCCGGGCATCCGGGCTGGAGAATTCGATGATCATGCTCTGCGAGCGGTGCCTGGCGCCCATCGACGACGGCGAGGCCTTTGTTCGCTTCGGCTACGTCGGCAGTGCCGAATTCTCCGGCGACATCACAAGCATCTACACCTACGTTCACACCACGGCCTGCGTTCTGCCACGTGTTGCACCGCACGAACGTCCCGACACCGGTGCGTGGGATCCCGCGCGGGGGATCGGGTCGCGACGGCTCTGACACACCCGCTGCGACACCACCCCCTGCGACACCACCCCCCTGCCGACAGGGTGGGATCATCGGCGGCACGCCGGTATGAGGAGCAGCTGTGGTGGACGACAAGCTCACCGACCTTGCGACGCGGCTGATCGACCAGGTCGTCGAGCTGGGCGTGAACGGCGGCGGGCCGCTCAGCGGTGCCTCCCGGATCGCCGACGAGCACCTGCTCGCGGCGGGCGGTGACCGTGAGGAAGCGGTCCGGCGACTGGTCGCGACGCACGTCCGGCTCGCCGCGATGTCCGGGTTCGTCACCGGGCTGGGTGGGTTCGCGATCCTGCCCATCTCGATCCCGGCCGCCACGACGGGCCTGTACGTCCTGGCCACCCGCATGTCGGCCGGCATCGCGCACCTGCGCGGCTACGACATCCACACAGGCGAGGTGCGCAGCGCCGTCGTGGTGTCGCTGCTGGGCAGCGCCGGAGCGAGCGTGCTCAAGCGAGCTGGAATCGAGGTCGGGCGCCGGTCCGCCGCCGTCACGCTGGAGAAGGTGTCCACGCGGCTCCTCATCGAGATCAACAAGAGGATCGGCTACAGCCTCGTCGCCAAGGCCGGGGAGAAGGGTGTGGTCAACCTGGCGAAGCTGGTGCCGCTGGTCGGTGGCCCGATCGGCGCCACGGTCGACGGGATCAGTTGCCGGACGATCGCCACCTTCGCGATGCGCACGTTCGAGCCGCGAGTGGGGCTGGGGGACGGCTACCGGGTGGTCGACGGGGAGGTGGTCGTCGGTGAGGTGGCCGACGGTGAGGTGGCCGACGGTGAGGTGGCCGACGGCGGGTCGGGCGGCGGTCGGCGAGGTGGCCGGCGTCGCCGCCGAGCAGCCCGCCTACTGGCGCCGGTCGTCACGGGGTGGCGAGCCGGAGCCGTAGGCCGCTCGCCCGGGTGACCGGGCGGTCGATCGCGGCGCGTACAGCCTCCGGGGTGCCCACGATCCGCACGAACTCCCGCGCCCGGGTCACGGCGGTGTAGAGCAGTTCGCGGGTGAGTAGCGGTGACTCGGCGGGGGGTAGCACGACCGTGACCCGGCGGAACTGGCTGCCCTGGCCACGGTGGACCGTCATGGCGTGCACCGTGGCCACCTCCGACAGCCGCGACGGCAGGTACAGCGTGGGTGGGCCGCCGCGGGCGAACGCCACCCGCAGACCCCCAGGGCCGGACACGACCACACCGGTGTCGCCGTTGAACAAGCCGATGTCGTAGTCGTTGGCGGTGACCAGCACCGGTCGGCCCGCGTACCAGATCTCTGCAGGTCCGTCCGGCGACGGCGGTGCCCCGTCGGCGAGCCAGCGTTCGATGTCTGCGGTCCACCGCGTGACGCCGTAGGGGCCACGGCGGTGCGCGCACAGCACCCGGTGGGTCTCCAGAGCGGCCAGCGCCCCTTCCGCGTCGCCGTCGAGGGCGGCGGCGGTGAGCGCGCGACCGGCCGCGACGACGTCGGTCCGAACGGCGTCGCGGCCGCCGGCCCCGGTGTCGGCGGTGGAGCCGCCGGGCTCGACCATGGCGAGATCGGCCTCGCCCCGGGCCAGCAACCCGAGCGCGGTGTCAGCGTCACCGGCCTGTACGGCGCGGGCGAACTTCGCGATCGTGCCGCCGAAGCGCCACACGTGATCGAGCGTGACGACCCCGTTGACGACGCCGGTGGGAAGGTCCAAGGATTCCAACGCCGCGTCGAGTGCCGGTTCAGGACGGCCGGGGGCGCGGGCCAGGTCGCCGAGCACGGCACCCGCCTCCACCGAGGCGAGCTGGTCGGGATCGCCGACCAGCACCAGGCGTGCCTGCGGGCGCACGGCGTCGAGTAGGCGCGCCATCATCGACAGCGACACCATCGATGTCTCGTCGACGATCACGACGTCGAACGGCAGCCGCTGGGTGCGGTCAGGCCCGATGCCCCGGCGCCAGCCCAGCAACCGGTGCAGCGTGGACGCCTCCGGTACGTGCTCCCGCAGATCGGCTGGGAGCTCCGCGGTGACCGCCTCCTGCAGGCGCGCCGCAGCTTTGCCGGTGGGGGCGGCCAGTGCGACCCTCGGCGCTGGGCCCGGCTGGTCGTGTAGAAGCGCGAGCAGCAGGGCCACCGTGGTGGTCTTGCCGGTGCCCGGACCGCCGGCCAGCACCGTGACCCGGCGCAGCGTCGCCACCGCGGCGGCAAGCCGCTGCTGCCCCGAGCCGGGCGCGGTGAACAGTCGGTCGAGGCTCGCGCGAAGCGTAGGCAGGTGGACCTCGGGGGGTGCGGCGGCGGCGCGTGCCTGGAAGGGGCACCGGACCAGCTCCTCCTCGCCCCAGTAGCGTTCCAGGTAGAGCAGCCCGTCGACCAGCCGCAGCGGCCGCCCGGATGCGGCGCCCGCACCGTCGGCGACGAGCGGGCCCGCCGTGCACCGGGTGAGCCAGGACGTCGGCTCCGGCCAGGGCAGCGCGGACACGTCGACGAGCTCATCACCCTCGCCGAGCACCGTG
>JBKJPD010000391.1:0-5939 GCA_046595345.1 Pseudonocardia sp. | reverse complement strand
CCCGCGGCCAGCCGGAACCACCGGACCTGCGCGGCCAGTGCCCGCTCCAGGCTCCCCTCGATCGGCTGCGGCTGATCGACCTCCCGGGCAGCCGGGCCGTGGTCGGGCCGGGCACTCACGACCGCGACCTCCGGTCCGTCCGCCATCGCTCCCCCTCGCTGCGCTTCGTGGCCGCAGGATAGCCAGCCCCCGCGCGGCCCGCTCCGTCATCGCATCTCCCCGGCGCCGACGTAGGGGTGCGGGCTGGTGAGCAGGTCGCCCCCGGCGAACCGGCCGAGGCGGAAGTCCGACGCGGGCACCGCCGGGTCCCGGGACTCCCCGTCCAGGACGAGGTCGGCGACGAGCTCCCCCACCGCTGGGGCGATCTTGAAGCCGTGCCCGCTGAAGCCGGCGGCGAGGAAGAGCCCGTCGATGCCGGTCGGGCCGATGACCGGGTTGAAGTCCGGGGTGACGTCGTAGCACCCCGCGTAGGTGCCGGCCACGACGGCGTCGGGCAGCCCGGGGAGCCGGTGCGCGATCTTCTCGACGGCGCTCTCGAGGAGCGCCGTGTCGGCCCGGTCGGAGTAGTCGTCGGGGTCGGCGATCTCCCGTCGGCTCAGGTCGCTGTCGCCGAACAGCAGCTCACCGGAGGTCTCCGCACGGAAGTACTGCAGCGAGACCAGGTCGGAGAACACCGGCAACCCGCCGACCTCGACGCCCGCGCCCGGGGCGACGAGCACCTTCTGTACGCGATGCACGGTGATCGGCAGCTCGACGCCGAGCGGGGCGAGCAGCCCGACCGACCAGGGCCCCGTGGCGACGACGACGGACCGCGCGTGGATCTCCTCGCCACAGGCCAGCCGGACCCCGCGCACCCCGGGCGCGCCGAGAAGCACCTCGACGACGCGGCTGCCCTGGCGGATCCGCAGCCCGTCCCGGCGCGCCGCCGCAGCGAAGGCCTGCGCGGTCCGGTAGGCGTCGCCGTGGCCGCCGCGCGGCTCCCAGCCGAACGCCGCGAAGTCGTCGAGCTCGGCGGTGGGCCACAGCTGCGCTACCTCCTCGCGATCGATCGGGCCGGTTTCGATGCCGAGCGCGCGCTGGGCGTCGAGGTTGGCGTGCAGCGCGTCGACGTTGCGGGGGCCGACGCCGACCACGTATCCGGACTGCACGAAGCCGATGTCGGTGCCCAGTACGTCCTGGGCGTTCTCGAACAGCGCCAGCCCCTTCCAGGCCAGCGCCGCCAGCGACGGCACCCCGTAGTGGCAGCGCACCACCCCACTGGACTTGCCCGTGCCCCCCGAGCCGACGGTGTCGCGTTCGCAGACGACCACGTCGGTGACCCCGCGCCTGCCCAGCGCCCAGGCGGCCGCGACCCCTTCGATCCCGCCGCCGACGACGACGACGTCCGCGGTGGACGGTGCGCCGGCGCTCACATTCCGCTCCCCGGGATCCACGAGGTGCCGGCCAGCGGCACCCTGGCCATGGCGGCCGCCTCGATGGTGAGCGCCACCAGGTCCTCGGGCTCGAGGTGGCGCAGGTGCGACTTGCCGCAGGCCCTGGCCAGGGTCTGAGCCTCCATCGTCAGCACCCGCAGGTAGTTCGCGACCCGGCGGCCGCCCTCGACCGGGTCCAGCCGCGCGGCGAGCTCGGGATCCTGGGTGGTGATTCCGGCCGGGTCGCGCCCGTCCTGGTAGTCGTCGTAGAACCCGGCGGCCGAGCCGAGCCGGGCGTACTCCTCGGCGTGGCGCGGGCTGTTGTCCCCCAGCGCGATCAGGGCCGCGGTCCCGATCGCCACCGCGTCGGCGCCCAGCGCCATCGCCTTGGCCACGTCGGCCCCGGTTCGAATCCCCCCGGACACGATCAGCTGCACCTTGCGGTGCAGCCCGAGCTCGGTCAGTGCCTGCACGGCCTGCGGGATCGCCGCCAGCGTCGGGATGCCGACGTGCTCGATGAACACCTCCTGCGTCGCCGCCGTGCCACCCTGCATCCCGTCGACCACCACGACGTCCGCCCCGGCCGCGACGGCGAGCTTCACGTCGTAGTAGGTGCGGGTGGCCCCGACCTTCACGTAGATCGGCTTGGCCCAGTCGGTGATCTCGCGGAGTTCCAGGATCTTGATCGTCAGATCGTCCGGGCCGGTCCAGTCGGGATGGCGACATGCGCTGCGCTGGTCGATCCCCGGGGGCAGGGTACGCATCTGCGCCACCCGGTCACTGATCTTCTGCCCGAGCAGCATCCCGCCGCCGCCGGGCTTCGCGCCCTGGCCGAGCACGATCTCGATGGCGTCGGCCTTGCGCAGGTCCTCGGGGTTCATCCCGTAGCGCGATGGCAGGTACTGGTAGACCAGCAGCTTCGACTGGCCACGCTCCTCCGGGGTCATGCCCCCGTCGCCGGTGGTCGTGGATGTGCCGACCTCACTCGCCCCCCGGCCCAGTGCCTCCTTCGCCTGCGCGGACAGTGCCCCGAAGCTCATCCCGGCGATCGTCACCGGGATGTCGAGGTGCAGCGGGAAAGCGGCGTTGCGGTCACCGAGCACCACGTCGGTGCCGCAGCGCTCGCGGTAGCCCTCCAGCGGGTAGCGCGACATGCTCGCGCCGAGGAACAGCAGGTCGTCGAAGTGCGGCAGCGCGCGCTTGGCGCCCCAGCCGCGGATGTCGTAGACACCGGTCTCCGCGGCGCGCTGGATGCCGGCGATGGTGGCGCGGTCGAAGGTCGCGGACTCGCGCAGGCCCAGCTGGGCGGGGTCGACGGGCATGGGGTGTCCTCCTCAGTACGCGCGCGCGTTGCCGGCGGCGAAGTGGTAAAGCTGCCGCGCCGAGCCGTAGCGGCGGAACCCGTCCGGATCGTGGTCGAGGCCCGCGGCGGCCAGCAGCGCGGCGAGCTCGTCGCGGTGCTCGGCGCGCACCGGCTTCTCGACGCAGTCCGCGCCGAGCGACCCGGCCGTGCCCCGGACGTAGATGCGGGCCTCGTAGATCGAGTCGCCCAGCGCGTCCCCGGCGTTGCCGCACACGACCAGCCGCCCGGCCTGGGCCATGAACGCGCTCATCGGCCCGATGTCGCCGCCGACGACGATGTCGATGCCCTTCATCGAGATCCCGCACCGCATCGACGCGCTGCCCTCGATCACCAGCAGCCCGCCGTGCCCGGTGGCCCCCGCCGACTGGGACGCGTCGCCGCGCACCCGCACGGTGCCCGACATCATGTTCTCCGCGACCCCGACCCCGACGCTGCCGTGCACCGTGACGGTGCCCCCTTCGTTCATGCCCGCGCAGTAGTAGCCGGCGTGCCCGCGGACCTCGACGGTGACCGGGTCGCGCAGCCCGGCCGCGATGGCGTGCGCCCCGGCGGGGTGCAGCACCTCGTAGGCGTCGGCGGACGGGGCGTGCAGCTCGGCGTTGAGGGCCCGCACCCCGACCTGGGCGAGATCGACGGTGGTGCGCACGGCGGTCAGCGCGTCCATGCGTAGACCCGCTCCGGCTCGGGTTCGTAGATCCGGGCCGTGTCGATGCCCGGCAGCTCGGCCAGCGCGCGGAACTCCGAGGCCATCGCCACCCAGGCAGCGGTCTCGGCGATGATCGCGGGCTTGCAGGCGATCGCGTCGCGGACCACGGCGAACCCGTCGGCGCTGGTCACCAGCAGCGTGTAGAAGCCGTCGAACCGCTCGCACAGCGCCCGCAGCGCCTTGTCCAGGTCCTCGCCCGCCGCCAGCCGCGACGCGACGAACCGGGCACCGACCTCGGAGTCGTTGTCGCTGTCGAACACCGCGCCCTCGGCGACGAGCTCGCGGCGGATCGTGGCGTGGTTGGCGAACGACCCGTTGTGCACCAGGCACTGGTCGGGCCCGACCGAGAACGGGTGGCAGCCGGCCGGGGTGATCGCCGACTCGGTCGCCATCCGGGTGTGCGCAAGTCCCTGCCAGCCCTGCGCCCCGGCCAGGTCGTAGGTGCGGGCCAGCTCGCGGGGGCTACCGGTGCCCTTGTAGACGGTGAGATCGGTACCGCTGCCCACGACCAGCGCGTCCGGGGCGACCGCCCGCACCGACGCCGCCAGCGCATCCGGGGCGACCGGTGCGGCGAGCACCGTGGTGTCACCTGCCGCCGTGACCAGCACCTCGACGGCGAGCCGGGCCGACACCGCGACCCCGAGCCCCTCCGGCGCCCCACACTCGGAAGCACCGAGCACCGAGACTGCGGCGTGCCCCTGCGGGCAGCGCCGCCGGTCGCCGTAGACCGCGACCCCGGCCGAGTCCGGGCCGCGCTCGACGACCCCGCACAGCATGGTCTCCAGCAGGACGCCGAGCTGCGGGTACAGCCCCGGATCCCGCAGGTGGAGCCCGACGATTCCGCACACGCGCGTGGATCCCTTCCGGTCAGAACGCGGTCAGGTAGCGGTCGAGCTCCCAGGAGCCCACCGCGCCGTGCCAGTCGAAGAACTCGGCGCGCTTGAGCGCGGCGAAGTAGTCGCACACCCCCTTGCCCGCCTCGTCCAGCGCTGCGCTCACCACCGGGTCCGCGACGAGCGCGTCGACGGCGTGCAGCAGCGTCGGGGGCAGCGTCGTGCCGTCGGTGGCGCCGGGGGTACCCGGGTCGAGGTCGCGCCCGATCCCGTCGAGCCCGGCGGCCAGCGACGCCGCGATGGCCAGGTACGGGTTCGCCGATCCGTCGCCCCCGCGCATCTCGATGCGGTTGCCGTCGGGGACCCGGACGAAATGGGTACGGTCGTTGCCGCCGTAGGTGGCCTGGCGCGGCGACCAGGTCGCGCCCGAGCGGGTCGACGTCGCGCCGGTGCGCTTGTAGGAGTTCACCGTCGGCGCGATCACCGCCTGCAGCCCCGGGGCGTGGGAGAGGATCCCGGCCAGGAACCGGTAGGCCAACCCGGACAAGCCGAGCCCGCGGGCATCGGCGGCGTCGGGGAACAGCGCCGTGCCCTCGCGCCACAGCGACAGGTGTAGGTGCAGCCCGCTGCCGGTGCGATCGCCGAACGGCTTGGGCATGAACGTCGCGGTCATCCCCCGGGCCTCGGCGAGCACGGAGAGCAGGTATCGGGTCGTGATGACCCGATCGGCCGTGGTCAGCGCGTCGGCGTAGGCGAAGTTCTGCTCGAACTGCCCGTTGCCGTCCTCGTGGTCGTTGGCGTAGTTGCCCCAGCCGAGCCCGTTCATCGCGGTCGACACCGCGGTCAGGTGGTCATACATCCGGGTCAGACCGCGGGCGTCGTAGCACGGGCGGGCGTCGACGTCCTTCGGGTCGGCGGGCGTGAGCCGCCCGTGGGCGTCGCGGCTCACCAGGAAGTACTCGACCTCGGCCCCGACGAACAGCTCCAGCGACTGGGCACGGGCCCGCTCCAGCTGGGCCTTGAGGATCACCCGCGGCGCGAACCGCCACGGCTGCCCTTCCACATGCGGATCGCAGTGCACCAGCGCCAGCCCCTCGCGCACGCAGGGCAACGGCGTGTAAGAAGCCAGATCGGGGATCGCGATCAGGTCCGGGTCGCACGGCTGCTGCCCGATCGCGCCGACCGCGTACCCGGCGAACCCGACGCCCTCGTGTTGCAACTCGTCGGCGGCCTCGACCGGGACGAGCTTCGCGCACGGCTTGCCCGTCAGGTCGACGAACAGCGCGAGCAGGAACCGCACGCCGTCGGCGGCGGCCCGCGCGGCGAGATCGGACGGCGGAGCAGGAATGGCACGCGCCATGAGGGCTCCTGAGGGATCCTGGGGTGAAACCATAGGTTAGTTCGTGAAACGGCCGTCCCGGCCGCTGGTGACGCACCCCACCCGCAATGTGGCAGGCATCATGTGGATTTCCCCTGCTCATCGCCAGCACGCGGAAAATCGGCCAGCAGATCCGCTCTCTGCGGGCCAGCTCGATGTCTACTGAAATACAATAATTACTTGTTTCAGTAGACTTCGAGCCGCCCCGCTGCGTGGTGCGGGATTCACCCACCACCGACCCCGTCAG
>JBKJPD010000335.1:0-8256 GCA_046595345.1 Pseudonocardia sp. | reverse complement strand
ACCATGTCGACCTCCGGCAGGAGGCAAGGCAGGATGTGGATGATGCGGACGGGCGGTGCTCAAGTGCGCTTGAGCACGGGTACGTCGGGTGTTGCAGGGATGCAACTGCGTGGTGTCCGAGGGGGGACTTGAACCCCCACACCCGTTAAAGGGTACTAGCACCTCAAGCTAGCGCGTCTGCCATTCCGCCACTCGGACGAGCGAGCGCGGTGTTCGTCGCGCTGGATCGAAGGATAGCCGACTGCTCCGGGCGTCCGTGACGGGACCTCGTGGTGGTAGGAAGATCCGCGTGACCCACCCCATCGCAGCGCCCGCCATCGCAGCCGAGGATGAGGTCGTCGCGCTGTGCTCCGAACTCATCCGCATCGACACGACCAACACCGGTGACCCTGCCACCGTGACCGGCGAGCGGGAGGCCGCGGAGTACGTGGCGGCCAAGCTCACCGAGGTCGGCTACGAGATCGAGATGGTCGAGTCGGGGGCGCCGCGGCGCGACAACGTGATCTGCCGGTTGCCCGGCGCCGACCGGACCAGGGGCGCCTTGCTCGTCCACGGCCACCTCGATGTGGTGCCCGCCGACGCGTCGGAGTGGTCGGTGCATCCGTTCTCCGGTGCTGTGCAGGACGGCTACGTGTGGGGCCGCGGCGCGGTCGACATGAAGGACATGGTGGCGATGACGATCGCGGTCGCCCGCCGTTTCAAGCGTGACGGGGTGGTGCCGCCGCGCGACATCGTCTTCGCGTTCCTCGCCGACGAGGAGGCGGGTGGCGAGTACGGCGCCAAGTGGCTCGTCGAGCACCGGCCCGATCTGTTCGAGGGGTGCACGGAGGCGGTCGGCGAGGTGGGTGGGTTCTCCCTGACGCTGGCCGAGGACCGGCGCGTGTACCTCATAGAGGCCGCCGAGAAGGGCATCGCCTGGATGCGGCTCCGCGCCCGCGGCAAGCCCGGGCACGGCTCGTTCCTGCACGACGACAACGCCGTCACCAAGATCGCCGAGGCCGTTGCGAAGCTGGGCAACCACACGTTCCCGCTGACGATCACCGACACCGTCCGCGCGTTCCTGGAGCAGATGGCCGAGCTGACGGGCCTCGAGTTCCCCGAGGACGATCTGGAGGGTTCCCTCGCGAAGCTCGGGCCGCTGTCGCGGATCGTCGGGGCCACCATCCGTGACACCGCGAACCCGACCATGCTCAACGCCGGCTACAAGGCCAACGTCATCCCGTCGACGGCCGAGGCCGTGGTCGACTGCCGCGTGCTGCCCGGGCGGGAGGAGGCGTTCCTGCGGGAGGTCGACGAACTGCTCGGCCCCGACATCACGCGGGAGTGGGTGACGCACCTGCCGCCCGTCGAGACGCCGTACGGCGGGCCGCTGACCGATGCGATGGCAGCCGCCCTACGTACCGAGGACCCGACCGCCGCGACCGTGCCCTACATGCTCTCGGGCGGCACCGACGCGAAGTCCTTCGCCCGGCTCGGCATGAACTGTTACGGCTTCGCGCCGCTGCGGCTGCCGCCCGACCTGGACTTCGCCTCCCTGTTCCACGGTATCGACGAGCGCGTGCCCGTCGACGCCCTGCAGTTCGGCGCGCGCGTGCTCGACACGTTCCTGCGCACCTGTTAGCAGGATCGTCCAACCAGGATCGTCCAACACTGTGTGAGGAGCAGCTGATGGATCTCACGGGGAAAGCGGCGCTGGTGACCGGCGGGGCGTCGGGGATCGGGGCCGCCGCGGTCCGCAGGCTCGCGGCCGCGGGTGCCGTCGTCGCCGTCGTGGACCGGGACGAGGCCGGCGCGCGGGCGATCGCCGGGGAGGTCGGCGGGCTCGGGCTCCCCGGGGACGTCTCCGACGCGGACACGATGACGATGGTCGTCGACGTCGCCGAGGACAGCTTCGGGCATCTCGACATCGTGCTGCTCAATGCGGGCATGACGGCGGGCCAGTCGGGGATCGAGGCCCTCGACCTCGACGGCTACCGGAAGATCGTGGGCGTCAACGTCGATCATGTCGTGTTCGGGCTGTGCGCCGCGGTACCCGCGCTGCGTCGCGCCGGGGGTGGCTCGATCATCGTGACGGCCTCGCTGGCAGGACTGCTGCCGATGCCGGGTGACCCGCTCTACACACTGACCAAACACGCCGTGGTCGGGTACGTCCGGTCGGTGGCGCCGCTGCTCATCGACGACGGCATCCGGGTCAACGCGGTGTGCCCCGGATTCGCCGACACCCCGTTGATCGCGCGGGTCAAGGGCCGGTTCGGGGATTTCCCGCTACTCACCGCCGACGATGTCGCCGACGCGATCGAGGCGATCCTCGACCGCGGCGTGGCGGGGGATTGCTGGTTCGTGCAGCCCGGTCGCGAAGCTGCGCCATACGGATTCCGCGGGGTGCCCGGGGCCAAGGACGGGACGGCGCCGCCCGCGGTGTCGTGGCAGGACCACTGATGCTCTAGATCGACAGCTCCGGCAGCATCCGGTTGCTGCGCTTGCGACGCAGCCACACCTTGCGGACGCCACCCGGGTAGAGCCGTACCCGGGACAGCTCCCAGCCGCCGAACTCGGCCTGAACGGCCAGTCGCAACGCCGCGGTCCGCCGGGATACGTCACCGGGTAGCTGGACCGGGCGGTACTCCCATTCCCCGTCGACCGTGTCCCCCTCGATCGCACCGGTTCGCTGCAACCGGCCCACCTCCTTCGTCGCTGCCCACCGCACGCCGATGAACGGTAGCCGAATCCCACACCAGGTGAATCCCATACCTTAGGGCGCCACCGGCGGTCGTCGCCAGGTTCTCACGCTGGTCAGCCGGGGGTGCTCACGTCGGCGAGTGCGGCCCGGATCTCGGGGGGAAGGGCCACCGTCTCGGCGGCCATCGACGCCGTGAGCTGGGCTGCGTCGCGGGCCCCGACCACGGCGGAGGCGACGCCGGGCTGGTCGCGTACCCACGCCAACGCGACGGCCAGCGGCGAGGTCCCGAGCCCGTCCGCGGCGGTGAGGACGGCTGCGACGATCCGCGCGGACCGCTCGCTGCGGCGGGCATCGACGTAGGGCGCGAGGGTGGCCGATGCACCGCGCGAGTCGGCGGGGGTACCGCCCGCGTACTTGCCGGTGAGCACCCCACGACCCAGCGGGGCCCAGGCGAGCAGCCCGATGCCGTGGTGGATGGCGGCCGGCAGCAGTTCGGACTCGACCTCCCGCGACAGCAGCGAGTACTCCACCTGCGTCGACACCGGCACCATGATGTTGCCCAGGGAGCGCGCCCGCTCCGCCACCGTGGCCAGCTCCCAGCCGCGCGGAGCCACCAGCCCGGCGTAGCGCGCCTTACCGGCCAGCACCGCCACCTGCACCGCGCTCAGGGTCTCCTCCAACGGAACCCTCGCGTCGAAACCGGGGAGCTGCCAGAGATCCAGGTGGTCGGTGCCGAGCCGCTTCAGGGTGGCGTCGAGGCCCGCGAGCAGCGCGCCGCGCCCCGCGCCGTCACCGAGCGGGCCGCCGGGGAGCGTGGCACGTCCGGCGATCACCAGGTGCTCCCGCGGGACGGCGGCGGCCAGCACCTTGGCGAGCACCTCCTGCGCCGCGCCGTCGCCGTAGCCGTCGGCGGTCTCGACCAGGGTGCCCCCGGCGTCGACGAACGCGGTGAGCTGCGCCGTGGCGCCTTCGACGTCGGTGTCCTCGCCCCAGGTCATGGTTCCCAGACCGATACGCGACACCTCCAGCCCGCTTGACCCCACCCGTCTTCGCTGCACACGAGTGAGCCTAAGCGGGGGCGCTCAGGTGGCCCCGGTACGGTCCGCGATCGTGAGCTGGCTCGAAGTAATCGTCCTGGGACTCGTCCAGGGGCTGACGGAGTTCCTTCCGATCTCCTCATCGGCCCACCTGCGGATCGTCTCGGAGGTGTTCTTCGGCAACGATCCGGGCGCGGCGTTCACGGCGGTCAGCCAGCTCGGTACCGAAGCCGCGGTGATCGTCTACTTCGCCCGCGACATCGGGCATCTCGTCGCCGTCTGGTTCCGCGGTTTCCGCGACGAACAGGTGCGCGCCGACCCCGACTACAAGATCGCCTGGCTGGTGATCGTCGGCACGATCCCGATCGGGATCCTCGGCGTGCTCTTCAAGGACCAGATCGTGACGGTGGCGCGCAACCTCTGGCTGATCGCCACCACGATGGTCGTGTTCGGCGCCCTGCTCGGGCTCGCCGAGCGGTTCGGGCGCCAACGCATGGAGCTGCGGCAGATGAAGCCCGCCGACGGTGTGATTCTCGGGTTCGCGCAGGCGCTGGCGCTCATCCCCGGGGTGTCGCGCTCGGGCGGCACGATCACCGCCGGCCTGTTCCTCGGCCTGACCCGGACCGCCGCCGTGCGCTACTCCTTCCTGCTCGCGATTCCTGCCGTCGTCGCCGCGGGCCTGTTCACGCTGCCCGACATCGGTGCTGGCGACGGCCCGAGCGGGATCCAGATGTTGGTGGCCACCGTCATCGCGTTCGTCGTCGGCTACGCGGTGATCGCCCTGCTGCTGCGCTACGTCGCGCGGCACAGCGTCTACGTGTTCGTCTGGTACCGCCTGGCACTGGGCATCGTCCTGTTCGTCGCGCTCGGTGCGGGCTGGCTCTCGGCGACCTGACCGGGCGCCCCGAGTGCCGCGGGGTCACCGGCACGCGCGCCGTAAGCTCGGCGCTCGTGACCACCTTGATCCTGCTGCGCCACGGCCGTTCCTCGGCCAACGTCGCGGGTGTCCTCGCCGGCCGCTCCCCGGGCGTCGAACTCGACGACGTCGGCCGGGGCCAGGCGCAGAAGGTGGTGGAGCGGCTCGCCGGGGTGCCCATCGCGGAGATCGTCTGCTCGCCGATGCTGCGGTGTGAGCAGACCGTCGCGCCGCTGGCTGCCGACCGTGGGCTGATCCCCAGCACCGAGCCGGAGCTCGCCGAGGTCGACTACGGCTCCTGGACCGGCGGCACCCTCAAGACCCTGTCCAAGGAGCCGCTGTGGCGGGTGGTGCAGGCGCACCCGTCCGCCGCGGTGTTCCCCGGCGGGGAGGGGCTGGCGGGGATGCAGGCCCGCGCCGTCGCCGCCGTCCGCCGCCACGATGTGCGCATCGCGGCCGAGCACGGGCCGCAGGCCGTCTGGATCGCGTGCAGCCACGGCGACGTCATCAAGTCCGTGCTGGCCGACGCGCTGGCCACCCACCTCGACAACTTCCAGCGGATCATGGTCGACACCTGCTCGATCAGCGTCGTCCACTACACCGAGACGCGGCCGTTCGTCGCGCGCGTCAACGATCTCGGCGGCGACGTCGCGGGGTTGATCCCGCCCGCGCCCAAGCGCCGCCGCAAGACCGCGACGAAACCGCGAGCCCGCAGTTCCGACGCCGTCGTGGGCGGGGCCACCGGCACCTGAGGGAGGGTAGGGGCCGGCTGTGACGCGGGATGATGAGCGGCGGCGAGCGACGACGTTCTCCCGGTGCGGTCTCGATCGATGGGTGGCGAGGCGGTGGACGGGGGTGCCGCACCGGCTGTAGTGGCCTACTCTGGGGACTGTCATGACACGTGTGATCCATGTATTCCGTCAGCCCGAGCGCTTCGTCGCCGGGACAGTCGGCGCGCCCGGCGACCGCTCCTTCTACCTGCAGGCGATCGAAGATGCCCGCACCATCAGCGTTCTGCTGGAGAAGCAGCAGGTCACCGTGCTCGCCGAGCGCATCAGCGCGCTCCTGCAGGAGGTGACCCGCCGTTTCGGCTCCGAGCTGCCCGACGAGGGCACCGGCGACACCGATCTGGACCCGCTCTCCGTGCCGCTCGAGGAGGAGTTCCGGGTGGGCACGATGGGCCTGGGCTGGGATGCCGAGTCGAAGTCCATCGTCGTGGAACTGCTGGCCGTCAGCGAGCAGGAGATCGAGGAGTCGGTGGTGCTCGACGACGCCGAGGAAGGCCCCGACGCGCTGCGCGTATTCATGTCCCTCGAGCAGGCCCGCGCGTTCGCCGACCGGGCCGGGAAGGTCGTCTCCGCGGGCCGTCCACCGTGCCCACTCTGCGCGGAGCCGCTGAAACCCGAGGGTCACATCTGCGTGCGCCTCAACGGGTACCACCCGCGGTCCCCGGTCGCAGGCTGAAGCCAGGCGCACGTGGATCCTCGTGACCCGGCCGTGCCGGGCCTTCTCCAGCGTGGGCGCATGGAGATCACCGGTCGGCTCGTCGACGCCTCCAACGCCACCCTGTTCGGCACGGTCAGTGCCGACGGCGTTGACCTGAAATGCGTCTACAAGCCGGTCCGCGGCGAACGCCCGTTGTGGGACTTCCCCGATGGCACGCTGGCGGGCCGGGAGTTCGCGTCGTTCCTGGTGTCGGAGGCCGCGGGATTCCACATCGTCCCCCCCACCCTGCTGCGCGAGGGGCCGTTCGGCCCCGGCATGGTGCAGGTCTGGGTCGACACCCACGACGAGCGCGAGTTCGTCGACGTGTGCTCGCCGAAGGACGTGCCGGACGGCTGGATCGGGGTGCTGCGCGCCCGCGGTGACCGCGGCGAACCCGCGGTGCTGGTGCACGCCGACACCCCCGACCTGCGGCGGATGTCGGTCTTCGACATCGTCGTCAACAACGCCGACCGCAAGGGTGGGCACGTGCTCGCCGGCATCGACGGCAACCTCTACGGCGTCGACCACGGTCTGACGCTGCACGTGGAGGACAAGTTGCGCACCGTGCTGTGGGGCTGGATCGGGCAGGAATTGCCGGCCGACGCCGTCGAGGCGCTGGGAAAGCTGCGCGTCGAACTGGACGGTGCACTGACCGACGAACTGGGCGAGCACATCACCCGCAGGGAAACCCGCACCCTCTCGGCCCGGGTCGACGCGTTGCTGGCGGCGGCCTGCTTCCCGGAGCCGAACGGCCACGGCCCCGCGATCCCCTGGCCCGCCTTCTAGCCCGCTCCCGGCCCGCGGGTCGGCACGACATGGCGGGCGAGCCGGTGCGGATCGGGTGCCCGCCCAAGCCCGTCGCTTCGTCGACGCCGCGCGCGATGCGATGACCGGCTCTACGTCGCGGAGCCCGCGTACGGCACCGGGTCGGCGGGGTCCGTCCCACGGCAGATCCCGCCCACGGACATCAACATCTGAGGCTCAGCGCCCGTAGGACTCGAACCAGGCGTGGTCGATCCACGGCGGCAGGTGCGGGGGGATCTGCGTCGCCACGGTGTGCTCGCGAAATATCACCGTCGCCGTCGCATCGGGCCGCACGCGCACCCGGATGTCCTCCAGGTTGTGCGGCTCGCCGGGGTCGGTACCCAGCGCGGTGGCGATGAACGCGCGCATCGGCGCCGAGTGCGTCGCGACGAGGATGAGCAGTTGCTCCGGCCGGTCCCCGCCGCCCTCCTCTGCGATGCCCCGCCAGAACCGGTGGGCCGCCACGTGCGGCGGCTCGAAGTACAGCGTCGGGTTGTGCAGCCAGTACTTGATCGGGTTCCCGGCGGCGGCGACGGAACCGTAGTCGCTGTCGAAGCGGTCGTACTCCCGCGCCCAGTCGGGCAGCTCCCCGTCGGGGAGCGCGAGCCGGGCGGTGATCGCGTCGGAGGTGTCCACCCCCTGCCCGTGCAGGGAGTAGCGCAGGTTGTCGAACCACGGCTGCGGGTGCAGCGCGCCGATCGTCGTGCCGTCGACATCCTCGCCGCCCAGCGCCTCCACCAGCGCCGCCCGCAGCGTGACGGCCGTCGCGATGCCCCGGGCGGTGCGGGAGTGCGGCATCCGGACCGTCGTCCCCTGCTTGAGCTCCGCGGCCAGCGCCGCACCCCGCTCGCGGGCCTGGCGCTCGCCGAGCGGCGTCAGCCCCAGGTCGCCGTCGTACCCGACCGTCCCGCCGTGGCGCAGGAGAACCACCTCGTACTCGGACCCGCTCACGTCCAACCTCCACTGCTCGACCGGCGACCATTCCGACGCTACGGCGCAGCTCGTGGTTGGTGGGTGTCTCGTCCCGGATGCCGGAACGTGGGCCCCGCCGCCTGGTGTCGTAGATCGGTCGCCGATCCGTACCGGCTCGCGGGCGGAGATCGGGGCATGGGACTAGCTTCGACGGGTGCACCCGTATCGGTCGGGTGACGGAGGAGGGGCGATGAAGATCGGTCTGCACATCGCGGACTTCACCTACCCGTCGGGGTCCGGCGGGATCGCCGACGACCTGACTCGCGTCGTCACCGCGGCCGAGGAGGCCGGGTTCGCCCGCGTCAGCGTCATGGACCACGTCTGGCAGATCGGGTTCCTCGGGCCGCCCGAGCACGCGATGT
>JBKJPD010000253.1:0-10944 GCA_046595345.1 Pseudonocardia sp. | reverse complement strand
CTCGGCGATTCCCGGCCTGGCCGCCACCGTCGCCACGCACCTCAACGGTCTCGGCTTCATCCGCGGCACGGTGGACAACACCGACCGCACGACGAAGTCGGTGGTCCGCTACACCGGAGTCGACGGCGATGCCGCCGACGCCGTGGCCAAGCAGCTCGGCGGGATCGCCACGGAGAGCCGCGACGGGGTATCCCCCGGCCACCTGGTGGTGGTGCTCGGTGAGAACTTCGACCCGGCCGTCGTGCCGGCCCCCGCCCCGGACAGTGTCCCGACCTCCGCGCCGCCACCACCGCCTGCCAGGGACATGGGGGCCTTCACGGCGGCGGGCGTGCCGTGCATCGCGTGACCGGGAGCACCTGAACTAGCGTCGCGACCGTGACCCTGACCGCAGCACTGCTCGACCCGTTCCGCACCGGCCCCGCCGCGGCCCGCCCGCTGATCACCTTCTACGACGACGCCACCGGCGAGCGCATCGAACTGTCCGGCACCACGACGGCGAACTGGGCCGCCAAGGCGGCGAACCTGCTGCGCGACGAGTGTGACGTCGAGCCCGGCACCCGGGTGGCCGCGCTGTTGCCCGCCCACTGGCAGACGGCCGCGGTGTTGCTGGCCGCGTGGTGGTGCGGGGCCGAGGTGGTGGCCGATCCGGTGGGCGCCGACCTGGTGCTCTGCGACAGCGACCGACTGGAACTCGCCCTCGCCGCAGCGCCATCGAGCGGCGTGGTCGCGCTGTCGCTCGACGCGTTCGGCAAGGGACTGTCCGGCCTGCCGGTCGGCGTGATCGACTTCGCCACCGAGGTTCGCCTGCACGGCGACGACTTCGTGCCGTGGGCCCCGCTGCCCGACGACTCCCCCGCACTGGCCGGGACATCGGTGGCCGACGTGCTGGCCACCGCCCGGTCCCGCGCCACGGCGTCGGGTATCGGGGCCACCGACCGCGTGCTCTCGACGCTGGACTGGTCGAGCCCCGACACCGTCATCGATGGCCTGCTCGCGGTGCTGGCAGCGGGCGCGTCCCTGGTCCAGTGCCGCAACGCCGACCCGGCCGCCCTGGAACGCCGGGCCGCGACCGAGCGCACCACCGCGCGGCTGGGCTGACCGAGCCATCGCCTTTCGGCGGGGTGGGGGGCGTCGAACCCGCACACCGACGAACGGACGCACAACCTCCGAAGCATTGGGCCGGGCAGGTCTCGGACCGGGCGACTACGAATGACTCAAGACGTTGATCACATGGCCGTCAGGATCACGGAGGAAGAAGCGGCGAACGCCCCATGACTCGTCGGTGAGGGGGTGAATGATCTCTACGCCGGTCCGGACCGCAGCCTCGTGACAGGCGTCAACGTCATCCACCTGGATGGAGACGTCAGGGATCACCGGGGCTGTTTCGTCATGGGACATGAGGCTGACCTGCACGCCCGGTCGCCCGGGATCGGCCAAGGTGATGATCCATCCGAGGTCCATCACCACCTGAAACCCGAACACCGCGCGGTAGAAGTCTTCGGCGGCCGGTAATGATCGAGTTGCGAGGTCGGGAACCACTCGGTGAACGGCCATGGCCGGGACGGTCCTTTCGGGTCGTCGCGAGGGCAGCCGCGACCAGCCCCGCCAGCTCCCCACATGGAGCGATGGTCACACCCTCAGCGGGCAGTAACGTGGCCTTCCCGAACTCCGGGGGCGAACGTGTCCACCACCGCGTCGAGGCGGTCGGTGAGTTCGGGTGTACTCAGGCCGTAGCTGGGAACGTAGCAGCACAGGCGGTCGTAGAGGCCGCGGAAGGCCTGCATCTGGTCGCGCGCCTCGGCCGGGGTGCCGGCCACGGCCATCCTCTCCAGCATCGCCGGGCTGACGGCGTCGAGCATCGCCTCGTGGTCGCGGCGCTTCCAGGCGTCCCGGATCTGTGCAACCTCCGCGGTGAAGCCCTCCAGTTCGACGAGTGGCGCGTAGGTCCGCACCACGACGTAGAACGCGATCTGGGCGGCGGCGTCGCGGCGGGCCCGTGCGGCGTCGTCGGCGATGCTGCAGATCACGTAGCCGGCGATGGGGACGTCCGGGTCGCGCCCGGTCTTCGCCGCACCGGCGGCGAGCGCGGGCCGGACGACGTCGTCGACGTAGCGCCGGGTGAAGATCGGGTGCCCGACCAGACCGTCCGCGACCGCGCCCGCGGCCTGCACCATGCGGGCGTTGAACCCGGCGAGGTACACCGGGATCGGCCGGTGCGGGGTCACCTCGGCGGTGGGGTGCAGCGCCATCCGGTAGAAGCGGCCATCGTGCTGCACCCCGGAGGCGTCCATCGCCCAGATCCGGCGCAGCAGCGGCACCAGTTCCTCGACACGCGGCGCGGGCGAGAGCCCGTCGATGCCGTGCCAGTCCTGCTGCATCCGCTTCGTGCCCGTACCGAGCCCGAGGACGAGCCGCCCGCCGGAGAGCTCATCGAGGTCACGGGCCTCGGCGGCGAGCACCAGCGGGCTGCGGCCCACGGCGTAGGCGATACCGCTGGCGACGGTGATGGTCGACGTGCCGAGCGCCATCGCGGCCAGTGACACGGTGGCCGAGCGGTCGTAGAACTCCGTGGTCCATACCGACTCGAAGCCGCGCGCCTCCGCCTGCCGCGCCGCAGCCACCGCCGTGGCGAGCGTGCCGCCGTGCACCGCAATCCCCAGCCGCTCCGTCGACCCGGCCGATGATTCGCTCCCAGGCACGCTCACAGGGCCACACTAACCCGACGCGACGACACGCCGGCGTGGCATCCGGCTCAGCCGCAGGTCGTCGGCGCGCTCTTGTCGGCGAACCGATCAGCGAGCCAGTTCACCGCGAGCGGCCCGCCTAGTACACCCCCACCGACGTGCTCGATGGCCGGGAACTCGCGGTACTCGACGGGCACACCGAGCGCGCACCAGTCGGCGCGGAGCCCGCGGCCCTGCGCGACGGGGATCAGCTCGTCGGCCGCGCCGTGGTAGACGAACGCAGGGAACCCCGGCGCCACCGCGCCCACGCTGTTCTCGCCCAGCCGGACGACCGCCTCGCCCACCAGCAGATCGGGCACCGCGATCAGCTGTTCCGCCGTGTACGGCGCACCCTTCACGACGATCTGGGCCACGCAGTCGTGCTGGACGTCGGCATAGAGCGCCTGCCCGGTCGGGGTCAGCATGTCCTGAAGATGCAGTTCGGGGTAGGCCGCGTCGAAGCCGGTGGTCGCGGAGATGAGCAGTCCGGTGGCGATCCGGTTGCCGAGGTTGGCCGCGAAGACCCCGGCGAGATCGGCCGGCACGCCGCCTGCGGCCACGCCGCGCACGTCCAGCTCGGGTGCGTAGTCCGCGGCCTGCTCCGCGGCCTTGCCCGCGGCCCCACCGCCCTGCGAGTAGCCCCAGATCCCGACCGGCGCGTCGATCGAGAGCCCGGCGCCCGGCACCGCGATCGCTGCCCGCGCGGCGTCGAGCACGGCGTGGCCCTCCGAGCGTGCGACCGTGTACGTGTGTGGGCCGGGGGTGCCGAGGCCCTCGTAGTCGGTGACCACGACGGCCCAACCCCGGACCAGTGCGAGCCCCATCAGCTGGAGCTCCTGCTCGGTGCCGTTGGCCAACGCCACCGAAGGGGCGCACTGGTCACCGAGCCCGTGGGTGCCGATCGCATAGGTCACGACGGGGCGCGCCCCGTCGCCGGTCCACTCCCCCGGCGGCAGCAGCAGCGTCCCGGACACGGTGTTCGGCACGCCGGTGGCCGACGTCGAGCGGTAGGTCAACGCCCAGGCCCGGCCGGGCAGTGGCACCAGCGGGGCGAGGAACGCGGTGGTCGGGACCGCGGCGACGACCGACCCGGGCCCACCGGAGGGCGCCGGGGCGGCCACCGCGGGCGTGCCGCCCCCGGCGAGCCCGAGAGCCAGCGCAAGGGCGGCGACAAGGAGCAGCGGGGACCGGGAGGAACTGCGGAGGCTCACACCGGGTACAACCGCCGCGGCGGGCGGAGGGTACTCACCAGCTGCGACGTACACCCATCAGATGGCTGCCGCACAGAGCTCGGCGGGGAAGACGCGGGCGGGATCCCACCGACGTATGGTCGAGGCGGCCGACGTAATGGGCGAAGGGGGTTCACGTGGCGCTGCATGCAGCGGTGCAAGTGGCGTTGGAGCGGGCACTCGACCCGCGCGACGTGATCAGCGACCCGGTGGCATGCCGGGCCTACGAGTGCGACGGGCTCACCGGCTACCGGGTCGTCCCCGAGCTCGTGCTGCTCCCCCGTGACACCGCCCACGTCGCCGCGGCGGTCCGGGTGTGCGCCGAGCACCGGGTGCCGTTCGTCGCCCGCGGGGCCGGCACCGGGCTCTCCGGCGGCGCCCTGCCCGTCGCGGACGGCGTGGTGATCAGCCTGGCGCGCCTCAAGCGGGTACTCGAGGTCGACGTGGCCAACCGGCGCGCCGTCGTCGAGCCGGGCGTCACGAACCTCGAGATCACCGCCGCCGCCGCGCCGTACGGGCTCTACTACGCGCCCGACCCGTCGAGCCAGCAGGTCTGCACGATCGGCGGCAACGTCGCGGAGAACTCCGGCGGTGCCCACTGCCTGAAGTACGGCTTCACCACCAACCACGTGCTGAGCTGCGAGGTCGTGCTCGCCGACGGGTCGGTCGTCACGCTCGGCACCGACAGCGGCGAGCAGTCGGGCCCCGACCTGCGCGGGGTGTTCCTCGGCTCCGAGGGCACCCTGGGTATCACCACGTCGATCACGGTGCGGCTGCTGCGCACCCCGGAGTCGGTGCGCACGCTGCTCGCAGACTTCCCGTCGGTCGCGGCCGCGGGCGACGTCGTGTCCGACATCGTCGCGGCCGGGATCGTCCCCGCGGCCGTCGAGATGATGGACACCCTGGCGATCGAGGCCGCCGAACAGGCGGTCCACGCGGGCTACACCGTCGGTGTGCCGGCGGCGCTCGTCGTCGAGCTCGACGGGCCCGTCGAGGAGTGCGAGGCGCAGTTCGAGCAGGTCAAGGCCATCTGCGACGCCCACGGCTGCACCCGGCTGCATATCGCTGGCTCCACCGAGGAACGCGCAGCGATCTGGCGGGGACGCAAGGCCGCCTTCGCCGCCGTCGGGCGGATCTCCCCCGACTACTTCGTGCAGGACGGCGTCGTGCCCCGGACCCGACTGGCCGAGGTGCTCGCCCGCATCGCAGACATGGGCGACGAGGCCGGGCTGCGGGTCGCCAACGTCTTCCACGCGGGCGACGGCAACCTGCACCCGCTGGTGCTCTACAGCGCCGCCGCGGGCGAGACCGAGCGCGCCGAGCAGCTGTCGGGGGCGATCGCGGAGCTGTGCGTCGAGCTGGGCGGGTCGCTGTCGGGCGAACACGGCATCGGCACCGACAAGGCGTGCTCGATGCCGACGATGTTCACCGAGGAGGACCTGGCCGTCATGGCGCGGGTGCAGTCCGCGTTCGACCCGCACAACCTGTGCAATCCGGGCAAGGTACTGCCCACCCCACGGCTGTGCGGCGAGCGACCGGGCAAGTACAAACCCCACCCCCTGGAGGAGTCCGGGGCCATCGAGCGCCTGTAGTTCGTCGATACAGACCATTCTCAATGGATCGAGCGCAGCGAGGGAGAGCGATGAACCCGGGCACCATCACGACGACGCTCCACCCCACCGACCTCCGATCCGTGCGCGACGCGGTGCTCGACACCGCCGGGCCGATCGGGATCGCGGGCTCGGGCACGGCCGCGGACTGGGCCGGTTCGCTCGGCCCCGTCGATACCGTGCTCGACACCACCGGGCTGACCGGTGTGATCACCCACAACCCCGGCGACATGACGGTGTCGGTGCGCGCCGGCACGCCGTTGTGCGCGCTCGTCGAGGAGGTCGGCGCGCACGGCCAGCATGTCGCGTTCGACGCCGCCCGGGTCGCCGCAGGGGCCACCGTCGGCGGGCTGTTCGCCACGGCCGACGCCGGCCCGTCGGCGCTGGTCCACGGCTCCCTGCGGGACCTGGTCATCGGCACCACGCTCGTGCTCGCCGACGGCACAGTGGCCCACAGCGGCGGGCACGTGATCAAGAACGTGGCCGGCTACGACCTCACGAAGCTCCTGCACGGCTCCTACGGCACGCTCGCCGTGATCGTCGAGGTCGTACTGCGCCTGCACCCCGTGCCGAAGCGCTCCGCGACGCTGACGCTGGAATGCTCCCTCACCGATGCCGCCGGGCACGCGGCCCGGGTGCTCCAGGGGCCCTACGAACCGGTGGCACTGGAATGGATCGGTGAGGGCACCGGGAAGGGCCTGCTCCTGGTCCGCATCGAGGGCACCGAGGGCGCGTTGGATGCGCGGACCGAGCGCCTCCGCAAGGTCCTGGGCGCGGCACCCGAACCGCCCGAACCTGGGGTTCGCGCGGAGCTGGATGGGCACTGGGAGCGGCACGCCGCACTCACCCGCGGGCCCGTCGGCGCCACGGTGCTGCGGATCGGGACCAAGCCCAGCGTGCTGCCCGGCCTGCTGGCCGCGCTGCCCACCTCGTCGATCACCGCCGGGCTCGGCACCGGGGTCGCCACCGTCGCGCTGGCGCCCGAAGCCGTTGCCGGCGCCCATGCGGCCGTGCACGCCGCGGGCGGCACGGCGGTGTTACGGGCGCGGCCCGCGGGTGTCGAGGTTCCCGCGTGGGGCCCGCCGCCGTCCGCGCTGCAGGTGCTGAATGCCGTCAAGAACAAGCTCGACCCGCAGGGCCGTTTCGGTCCCGGCCGTTTCCACCCCTGGATGTGAACATGACGACTCCCGCCGGCTCCGCCGCGAGCAGCTTCGACGACCACCGCCCGCCCGAGCGCGAACTGCTCGACGACTGCGTGCATTGCGGCTTCTGCCTCCCGACCTGCCCCACCTACCAGCTGTGGGGCGAGGAGATGGACTCCCCGCGCGGCCGCATCTATCTCATGGACCTCGCCCAGAAGGGCGAGATCGCCCTGGAGGGGCCGTTCCAGGAGCACATCGACGCGTGCCTGGGCTGTATGGCGTGCGTGACGTCATGCCCGTCGGGCGTCCAGTACGACAGGCTGCTGGAGGCGGTGCGCCCGCAACTGGAGCGCAACGTCGCCCGGGACCGGGGCGACCGGCTGTTCCGCGAGGCGATCTTCGCGCTTTTCCCCTACCGGCGACGGCTGCGCGCGGCGGCACTACCCGGCGCGCTGTACCAGAAGCTGCGCCGCGTCCCCGCGATCGCGGCGCTCGCCGCCAAGCTGCCGGGCCGGCTGGCAGCGATGGAGTCGCTGCTGCCGCCGGTGTCGGTGCGCGATGCGTTCGCCCGGCTGCCGGTCCGCACCCCTGCCCTCGGCGAGCGGCGCGGACGGGTGGCGTTGCTGTCGGGCTGCGTTCAGGACGTGTTCTTCCACCGCGTCAACGAGGCGACGGTACGGGTGCTCGCCGCCGAGGGCTACGACGTGCTCGTCCCCCGCGAACAGCAGTGCTGCGGCGCGCTGGAGCTGCACGCGGGCCGGGAGGCCCCGGCACTGGTGCGGGCCCGGAAGACGATCGCGCGGTTCGACTCTCTCGACGTCGACCACATCGTCACCAACGTCGCGGGGTGCGGGTCGTCGATGAAGGAGTACGGGCACCTCCTGTCGGACGACCCCGGGTGGGCCGCGCGGGCGGCGGCCTTCAGCGCCCGGGTCCGCGACGTGCACGAGGTGCTCGCCGCGCTGGAGCCGCGCGCCCCCCGGCACCCGATCCCCGGCCGGGTCGCCTACCACGATGCGTGCCATCTCGGGCATGCGCAGAAGGTGCGGGCCCAGCCCCGCGCCGTGCTCCGCTCGATACCGGGTCTGGAGCTGGTGGACCTGCCCGAGGCCGATCTGTGCTGCGGCTCAGCGGGCATCTACAACATGATCGCCCCGGAGGCGGCGGGCGAGCTCGGCGCGCGGAAGGCGGCCAACGTCCGCTCCGTGAGCCCGGACGTGATCGTCACCGCCAACCCGGGCTGCCTGCTGCAGATCGGCAAGCACCTGGGCATGGACATCCCCCTGCTGCACCCGGTGCAACTGCTCGACGCGAGCATCCGCGGGACGGCGGTCCCTCGCACCTGACCCGGCACCGTTCGCCGATCCGGCACCGGGCGACGCCCGCGGGTCACTCCGCGACGATCGCGGTCCCGTCGACGTCGGCTGCCGCGGGCAGCGGGGCGAACGGCGGTGGATCGGCCTGGGCGAAGCGGGGGGCGCCGAGCTCGGCGCACGTGGCCCCGGGCTCCGGGAACGTGTTCGGGTTCTGCCGCAGGGCCGCGACGAACTGGTCGATGCGCGGGTCGTTGGCGTCGGACAGCGCGAGCTGGTGGCCCCAGGACTGCACGGAGATCGGCTGATCCATGTCGGGGTAGGGCGACATCACCATGTAGGGCTGCCCCTCGACCCGCGCAGCCAGCGCGCCGAGCGCGTTCCCGTCGACCCGCTCGGGGTCGTATGCGATCCACACCGCGCCGTGCTCGAGGGAGTGCACGAGGTTCTCGCTGCGCACCGGTTCCGGATAGACGACGCCGTTGCAGGCGGCCCAGGCCGGATCGTGGTTGCCCCCGATCGGCGGGCTGAACGTGTAGGCCACCCGCTGCCCGGCCGGCACGTGTTGAGCGCCTGCGTACTTCTTCGCCTGGACCCCGTCGATCCTCAGCGACGGGTCGGGATCGCTCGCCGACGGGATGAAGGCACTGACGTCGACCGGTACGCTCTGGACGGCGGTCTCGCCGTGGACGGTCGGCGTGCAGCCCCCGACGATGATCACGGCGGCGAGCACGACGGCGGCGATTCGGACGATCCTGTGCACGCCGCGACGCTACGACACGACCCGGAACCCGCTGCGGTCGGTCCTGCCGACGATCCCGTCCTGCCGAATGCCGCCTACCGGCGCACACTGCGCCATCATGTGGGCCACGTCATCAACGGACCTCGTACTCGCCGCGTACCAGCAGGATCCGAAGGCGGTGGGCGGGTCGCTCGGCCTGTCCGCACTCGCCGCTGTGATGCCACTGGCGGTGGTGCTCGTGCTCCTGGGGGCCCTGCGGGTGCGAGCACAGTTGGCCGCGCTGGCGGGGCTGGCGACGGCGCTGCTCGTTGCGCTCGTCGGCTACGGGATGCCGCTGGGCATGTCGCTGTCGGTCGCGGCACACGGCGCGATGTTCGGACTGTTCCCGATCCTGTGGATCGTCGTCAACGCCCTGTGGGTGTTCAACATGACCGTGGCCACCGGGCACTTCGACGTGCTGCGGCGCAGCTTCGGTGCGCTCTCGATCGACCGGCGCACGCAGGCGATCCTCGTGGCGTTCTGCTTCGGCGGGCTGCTGGAGGCGCTCGCCGGGTTCGGGGCGCCGGTCGCGATCACCGCGGTGATGCTCGTGGCGCTGGGTTTCGCCCCGCTCAAGGCGGCGGTGCTCGCGCTGGTGGCCAACACCGCGCCGGTGGCGTTCGGGGCGATGGGCGTCCCGGTGATCACGTTGTCGCAGGTCACCGGCCTACCGCTGAACCTGGTGGCCTCAGTGGTGGGGCGCCAGACACCGCTGCTCGCGCTGTTCGTGCCGCTGTTACTGGTATTCATCGTCGACGGCAGGAGGGGGCTCCGGGAGGCGTGGGTGCCGGCGCTGGGGTGTGGCGTGGTGTTCGCCCTCGGCCAGTTCGTGACGTCGAACTTCGTGTCCGTCGAGCTCACCGACATCGTGGCGTCGTTGCTCGGCGCGGTCACGGTCTTCACGCTGGCGCGGCTGCGACCGAACGCCGTGTGGGCGGCCCGACAGCCCCCCGTAGCCGCCGCAGGTGGTCCCGGTACCGCTACCGCTCCGGACTCCCCCACCGAGATCCGCAAGGCCTACGCCCCTTACGCCATCATCATCGTGGTGTTCGCGCTGGCCCAACTGCCCGTGATCAAGCCCGCGCTGGACTCGGTGAAGATCGCATTCCCGTGGCCGGGGCTCGACATCCTCAAGCCCGACGGCACTTCCGACAGGGTCAACAAGTTCTCGTTCACGGTGCTGTCCACCGCAGGCACCTTGATGGTCGTGGCCGCCGTGATCGTCGCGGTCGTGCTCGGCGTCGGGCTCCGGCGCACCCTCGCCACGTGGCTCCGCACCGTCACAGAACTCAAGTGGGCGATCGTGACCGTCGCCTCGGTGCTGGCGCTCGCCTACGTCATGAACGGCTCAGGGCAGACCACCTCGATCGGCCTGCTCATCGCCGGGGCGGGCGGCGCCCTGGCGTTCCTATCCCCCGTACTCGGCTGGTTCGCCGTTGCCGTCACCGGCTCGGACACCTCGGCCAACGCACTGTTCGGGTCGCTGCAGGTCACCGCGGCCCAGGGCGCGGGCCTGCCACCGGAACTGCTGGCGGGCGCCAACTCCTCGGGCGGGGTGCTCGGAAAAATGCTCTCCCCGCAGAACCTGACGATCGCCGCGGCCGCGGTGAGGCTGGAGGGCCAGGAGGGCGTTCTGCTGCGCAAGGTGATCGGCTGGAGCCTTGGCCTGCTACTGGTGCTGTCCATCCTCATCGCACTGCAGGCCACCCCGGTGCTCGGCTGGATGCTGCCGTAGGTCGAGCGCGGGTAACGCCGCCCCAGCCGCGCCATCCGCGCACGGGCGCGTCATGGCGCCGAGGCGAAGTGGTCCCAGCCCGCCGGGTCGCCGGTGTAGGGGCGGCCGTCCACCAGCACCTCGGGGCCACCGGCGGACACCGTGCCGACCGCCGTCCAGCCCCCGGGCAGCGTCACCTCCGGCGGGAACGTCGCCGCCAGCGCGTGGTCCTCGCCGCCGGTGAGCAGCCAGTGCCGCGGGTCGACCCCGAGCGCGGCGCCCACGTCCACCAGCCGCGCCGGTAACTCCAACGCGGCGGCACGCACGTCGATGCTCACCCCCGACGCCCTCGCGACGTGCCCGAGGTCGGCGAGCATCCCGTCCGAGATGTCGATCATCGCGGTGGCGCCCGCGCGCGCGGCCTGTGGCCCG
>JBKJPD010000193.1:0-9319 GCA_046595345.1 Pseudonocardia sp. | reverse complement strand
TCACCCCGCCCGTCGATCCACACAGCCCGATCCGTCTCCGCGCGCCCCGGCGCGTCATTGCCGCGTGCCCGCTCACCCGTGCGCGCCCTGAAAGCAGGCACTTCCATGCATGTCGATCTCGCTCTCACCGTTGTCGGATTGGCGGTCGGGCTCCTCGTCGGCCTCACCGGCATGGGCGGCGGCGCACTGCTCACCCCGATTCTCGTGCTGGTCTTCCGGGTCTCGCCACTGGCCGCGGTGTCCAGCGACCTGCTCACCTCGCTGGTCATGAAGCCCGTCGGCGGTGCCGTGCACCTGCGCCACCGCACCGTGAACTGGTCCCTCGTCGGCTGGCTGAGCGTGGGGTCGGTGCCCGCAGGTTTCGCCGGGGCGGTGCTCATCGGTCTGATCGGGCACGCGGCAGGCGTCGAGGACAGCCTCAAGATGTTCATCGGGATCGCCCTGTGCGCCTCGGTGGCGATGACGGTGCTCCGGCAGGTGCTCGACCGCAGGATCCGGCTGCGCGCGAACCTCGACGGCGTCGCGGACGAGGAGGGGCCGCTGGTCGTCCACCCGCTGCGCACCATCGCGATCGGCGTGATCGGCGGCGTCGCGGTGGGTATGACGTCGGTCGGCGCCGGTTCACTGATCATCGCCATGCTGCTGATGGCCTACCCGCGGTTGCGTCCGGCGCAACTGGTGGGCACCGACATCGTGCAGGCCATCCCGCTGGTGGCCGCGGCGACGCTCGGGCACCTCCTCTTCGGTGACGTCCAGTTCGCCCTAACCGCGGCACTGCTGCTCGGCGCGCTGCCCGGTGTCTACCTGGGTGCACGGTTCTCGGCGCAGGGCCCGGCGGCGGTCATCCGTCCGTTGATCGCCGCGGTCCTGCTCGCCTCCGCTCTGGCGCTGCTGAAGGTGGCGACGCCGCTGGTGCTGGCCGGCGCGGTCACGGCCATGGTCGCGATGATCCTGCTGAGGACGCCGTCGCGCACCGTCCCGGAAAGGGCCCGGCAGCTCGACCCGGTCGAGTGACGGCGGGGTCCCGATCGCCAGGGTCAGGCGGCGAAGGCGGACCGCGACCGTTGCGGGAGGCTGAAGAGGACGGCGCGGGCGATCGCGTCGTTGTAGCGCAGACTCTGGGCGTTCATGCCGGGACGGGTGAACGCGCCCGCGACCCGCACCGTGGTGTGCGAGCCCACCGCGAACCGCCGCGGGTGCACCGCCCCGGACGCGTCGATCACCGCGCCGTCGGCGGGGCGGACGCGGACGAGCCCGGTGTTGCGCAGCACGGTGCCGTCGTCGTCGACGAGGACGTCCTCGCTGACGGCGCCGTCGCGCAGCAACCCGGCGAGCAGCGGGTCGGCGGTGCGGGCGGCGCTGGGATCGGGCAGCCGGGCGTCGACGAGCACGGTGGACGTGACCGCGGGCGTACCGCCCAGCGTCGCGCTGCCCGCGCGGAACACGCCGTCGGCCACGTCGACCCACATCCCGGCACCGAGGAACTCGATGAACCCCGCCCGGGACAGCGCCAGCAGTTGCCGCACCCGGAAGCCGGGCGGGCCGCTGGCGACAGCGTTGAAGAAGCTCTGCCACCAACCCACGTCGAACGCCTGCGACCGCGCCGACAGCACGCCGGACACGGCGAGCCGGGTGGTCTCGGCGTACACCGACAGCATCGCGACGAACGCGCCCAGGTGCGGGGTGTGCGCTGGATCGACGTGCTGGCGCAGGTCCTCGGCGATCCTGGCCCGCACGAGCGGCTGCAGGGCGTCGAGGTCGTCGGCGACGAGCCCGTCGAGCGGCCGGTCGAGTGCGGCGAAGTCGATCCGGTCGGTGCGATCCGGCACGGCCTCGGCCAACAGAGCCGTCATCGGCGCCGAGTCCCACTCCAGTTCGGCGTAGCGCGCCGCGAAGTCCGTCCACGACAGCCGGACACGGTCCGGGTGACCGCAGAACAGCTCGTGGTACCAACCCCACGCGATCTCTTTCGCCATCAGCGGCCACACCTGGGTCCGCAAGTCCACGGGCGCGCCCGAGGCGATCAGCGCATCCACCACCCCGGGGGTGAGGAACCGCGGCAGCGGCGGGCGCCCGGCACGCAGCTGGTAGTGCGTCTTGGAGTGGTACGGAGCACCGCGCGGCGATCCGACGACCAGCCGCGGCTCCTGCCCCGACGCCGCATAGGAACCGTCGGGCTCGAACCGCCCCCCACGCCCTTCGAACAGCAACACCATGAGGTCGACGAACGCGAGCCCCATCCCGCGGACGATCACCGTCTCCCCGGGCGCGATCACCGAGAGGTCGGAGTCGGTGGTCTGCTCGGGTGGGAGGTAGCGGAGCCCGTGTGTCGCGGCGCAGGCGGCCAGGGCGAGCTCGGCGTCGGTGGGGGTGGCGTCGAGGTGCCCCGAGGCGAGCACGACCGTGTCGACATGTAGGGGCGCGGCGCCGTCGAGGTGCACGACCTGCCGGTCGCCCTCGTCGGTGAGCCCGGTGGCACGCGTGCGGTGCAGGTGAACGCGCATGCCCGACGGCAGCCCGGCGATCACATGGCGCAACACCCAGCCGAGGTACTCACTCTGCAGCCGTCTGCTCGGGAACGTCGACGCGGTGACGGCCCCCAACTCGGCCACGAGATCGGGCGGGAGTGCGGCCGGGTCGGTGGCCTGCACCCAGTCCCACATGGATGGTCCCGGCACGATCGGTCCGTCGCAGACCACCGTGTCGTCGGTGAACATCGTCACGTCGGCGGCCATCGAGTTCATCGCCAGCAACGGCGACTGGTCGTGGCGCCAGATGCGCCCGGCACCCGCCGGGTAGGGGTCGATCAGGTGAACGTCGAGGCCGGCCCCGGGCAGACCGACGGGATACAGCTCACGGGCATTCGCGGCGAGGCGCTCCAGGATGCCGGCACCTCGCGGCCCGGCGCCGACGATCGCGATTACTTCGACGGTGGTACCCACACCTCGACTGTAGGTGGGCGGCACCGACCACACCAGCCGGCCGGACCCGGACCCGGACCCGGAGCCCGCGGCGGCGATCATGACGTCACGCATGCTGACGAGCCCGCCATCCGGCGGGCCCGCGCACCCGACCCCGGGCATAGTTCACTGCCCGGTTCCCGTTTCACGTTCCCATTCCCGCCGCACCGCGGCGTTCCCGCACGTCTTTCAGGAGGACACCCGATGCCCCTCGTCAACTTCGCCGTCAGCGGCACCGGAACCGGTGTCGCGCAGACCGTCGCCGTCCGAGGCGCCACCTACGTGATCGAGACCGACGCCTACGAGGCCTTCGGCGGCAAGGACCAGCACCCCAGCCCGCTCGCCTACACGCTTGCCTCGCTCAGCTCGTGCAACCAGGTGACCGCCCAGATCGTCGCGGGCGAGCTCGGCATCACCATCGAGTCGGTCAGGTTCGATGTGTCGGCCAACTTCGACCCCACGACGATGACGACGGGCAGCACGAGCGCCGACGCCACCTTCCAGAATCTGAAGATCAACGCGGAGATCACCACCGATGCCGACGCGTCGGCGTTCGACAAGCTCCGTGACGAGACGGCGCGCCGCTGTCCGGTGACCGTGCTGTTCCAGCGCGCCGGCGTGAAGATCACCAATGAGTGGTCGCAGGTCAAACCCTGCTGACGGCCCCTGCCCCGGGACCGCCCGGATACGGTCGTCCCATGAGCGAGCTCGTGCACCTCGACGTCGCGGCCGGCGTCGCGACGATCACCCTGGACTCCCCCACCAACCGCAACGCGCTCTCCGCACAACTGCGGCGCGAACTGGCCGCCCACCTCGACACGGCCATTGCCGACGACGCGGCACGGGTGATCGTCGTGACCCACACCGGTCGGGTTTTCTGCGCCGGAATGGACCTCAAGGAGTCTCGCGCGGCGGGCAGCGGGCAGCAGGGTGTCCGGGAGTTCCCCGCGATCCTTGACCGGATCTGGAACTCCCCCACACCCGTCGTCGCCCGGTTGGCGGGCCCGGCACGCGCGGGCGGGGTGGGCATGGTCGCCGCCTGCGACATCGCCGTGGCCTCAGACGAGGCCACGTTCGCGTTCAGCGAGGTCCGGATCGGCGTCGTGCCGGCGATCATCTCGGTGACGGTCCTGCCGCGGCTGCTGCCCCGGGCGGCGCACGAGTTGTTCCTCACCGGCGAGATCTTCGACGCCGCGCGCGCCGCCGCCGTCGGACTGATCAACTCCTCGGTTCCTGCCGACGGGCTCGACGCCGAGGTCGCCCGTTACGTCGAGATGCTGCGCCTGGGCGCCCCCGGCGCACTGGCCGCCACCAAGGAGATGCTGCGCGCCCAGCGTCCGTCCACGATGGATGAACGGTTCGCAGCGATGCTGGCGCTCTCGGCCGGGTTCTTCGCAGGCGAGGAGGGCCAGGAGGGCATGCGGGCGTTCGCGGAGAAGCGCCCGCCGTCCTGGGCCGTCACGCCGGGGTAGCGCGACGGCCGTCGCGTCCGGCCTCAGCACGTCTGGTGCTCAACGCCGTCAGGCGGTTGCACCAGGGACAGGATTAGCCTGGAGCCGTGCAGATACCGGCGGTCCCCTTCGACCGGGCCCTCGACGTTCTCGCGGGAAAACCCATCGTCGCGCTCACGGGGGCCGGGCTGTCCACCGACTCCGGCATCCCCGACTACCGTGGCCCCGGCTCGCCGCGGCGCACCCCGATGACGTTCAGCGAGTTCCTGACCGGGGAGCCCGCGCAGCGCCGGTACTGGGCGCGCAGCTACCTCGGTTGGGCGCGCATAGCGCACGCCGCGCCCAATGACGGACACCGCGCGCTCGCCGATCTGGAACGCACCGGCGCGCTACACGGCCTGATCACGCAGAACGTCGACGGCCTGCACACCGCGGCCGGGAGCCGCTCGGTGATCGACCTGCACGGCCGCATCGCCGACGTCGTGTGCGTGGGGTGCGGTCACCGCGGTCCCCGGACCGCACTGCAGCAGCGGCTCGCAGAGCTCAATCCCGGCTTCGTCGAGGCCGCGGGGCCGGCCGTCCGGGCCGCACCCGACGGGGACGCCGAACTCGACGCCGTGACCGGCTTCCGGCTCGCGTGGTGCACCCGTTGTGGCGGCCCGCTCAAGCCCGACGTCGTGTTCTTCGGGGAGAACGTGCCGCGCGACCGGGTGGCGCGCGCCTACGCGATGGTCGACGCGGGCGGGGCGCTGCTCGTCGCGGGCTCCTCGCTCACCGTGATGTCCGGGCTGCGGTTCGTCCGCCACGCCCACAAGCACCGCATCCCGGTGGTGATCGTCAACCGCGGCCCCACGCGCGGCGACGGGTTCGCCGACGTGCTCGTCGACGCGGGCTGCTCCGAGGTGCTCCCCGCTCTGGCGGCGGCGGCGGCGGGCGCTGGGGATGGCAGCGGGACCCCGCTCGACCTCGCGAACGGGACCGTCGAACGACAGGTTCGCGCGGGGGTGCGACGCCGCGCGTCAGCGACGGCGGGTGGCGAGCGCGGTCACACGCTCGACGGCGCGGTCGACCAGCGCCGCGGTGACCCAACAGAGCGGTAGGACCACCAGCGCGGCCATCACCACCTGCACCGGGAACGCCAGCGAGGTGAGCCACAGTTCGATCGCGTCCCACCAGTCCGCTATTGCACGTGCCACGCCCCACACCCTAGCCGCGAGCCGCATTGACTATGTTGCGTGTCATGTTCGCCGTGTACGCAGCAGAGCCCAACGCCGTCGCACCGCTCGATTCCCTCACCATCGGAGAGCGCCCCGAACCCGCGGTTCCCGACGGCTGGGTAGCCGTCACGGTCACCGCCGCCAGCCTCAACATGCACGATATCTGGACGCTCCGCGGCGTCGGGATCAAGCCCGACCAGTTCCCGATGATCCTCGGCTGTGACGGCGCAGGGACGCTGGAGGACGGCACCGAGGTGGTGCTGCACTCCGTGATCGGCGACCCGACCTGGAGCGGCGATGAAACCCTCGACCCGAAGCGCACGCTGCTCACCGAGCGCCATCAGGGCACCTTCGCCGACACCGTGATCGTCCCGAAGCGCAACGTCGTGCCCAAGCCCGACGGCATCTCCGCCGTCCAGGCCTCCGTCATGGGCACCGCATGGCTCACCGCCTACCGGATGCTGTTCGTGAAGTCGGGCCTGCGTCCGGGGCAGACGATGCTCGTGCAGGGAGCCTCGGGCGGGGTCTCCACGGCGCTGGTGCAGTTGGGTCGCGCCGCCGGCATGCGCGTGTGGGTCACGGGCCGCACCGAGGAGAAGCGGGCGCTTGCCGAGACGTTGGGGGCACACGCCACGTTCGCGTCCGGGGTGCGGTTGCCGGGCAAGGTCGACGCCGTGTTCGAGACTGTCGGTGACGCCACCTGGTCACACTCCATGCGAGCTCTCAAGCCGGGTGGCGTGATCGTGGTCTCCGGGTCGACGAGCGGCCCGAACCCGGGTGCGGACCTGCAGCGATTGTTCTTCCTCCAGCTGCGTGTCGTCGGGTCCACGATGGGCACCCGCGAGGAGCTCCTCGATCTCCTCACCTTCGTATCGAATGCCGGAATCGAGCCGAGAATCGGGCTCCAGCTGCCGATGGAGCGGGCCGCAGAGGGCTTCCGCGCGATGCTCGACGGGCAGACGGCCGGCAAGATCGTCTTTACCCGCTGACACCGTCCACTGTGACCGCTGGGTCCGTCCGCAGTTATTTTTCTACCTGAGAAGCCCGCTCGGCGCTCTCAGGACGTACAGTCTGTCACCGTGTCCGAGCCACGAAGTCGTATGGCGTCGCCGACGGTTCTTGTTCCGGCGCCGCGGGTGACAGGTCTGGTCGAGTTGCTGGACCGGCTGGACCGCGCGTTAGCCACCGCGCTGTCCCCGGTTCATTCGGCGGAAGGGGTGAGCCGGGAAGGCTGGCGGGTGCTGTTGATGCTGACGAGGGGGGGTGGCAGGAGCATGGGCGAGATCGCCTCGCACACCGCATTGCCGGCCCCCACGGCCACGAGGGTGGTGGATCGGCTCGTCGCGTCGGAACTCGCCTACCGGCGCACCGACCCGCTCGACAGGCGGCGTGTGCTGGTCCATCTGGCCAACGGCGGCCGGGCTGTGGTGGAGCGCGTCTGCGGGCGTGTCGAGAGCCGCGCCGGTGAGTCATTGGGCGCGTCCCACACCCCCGAGCGCGCCCGGCTCGCGGAACTCCTCGAGGCGCTCGCCACCCAGCGCGCCGTCGGCTAGCTCACTACCGCCCCGACGAGCCGCCACCGTGCGGTCCAGCCGGTCCCCCTCGAGGGCTCAGATCCTCGCGGGCAGCCGACGATCCGGGGCGGCTGTTTCCAGGTCTCACCCTGGAGCAGCCCTCTCCCGACACCATGAAGCTCTGCCCGCCCCCACCGGGCCCACCAACTGTCCCCAGCACGGCGGTGGCAGAAGGCCGGTCACCCGACGGCCGCAGTCGCCGGGCCCTCCAGCAGTTCGGCCGTGGCCCGCCCGGCCACCGTGTAGGGGAACGCAGCGAGCAACAGGGCCGCCACGGCGATCACGATGAGTCGCCCGAACCAGCTCGCCTTGCCGCACAGCCAGCCCGTGAGGAAGGCCACGGCGAGCGGTACCACGCTGGCGTAGAGCCGGCCGATGGCGGCCGCCCGGCTCGGGTCCGGCCCACCTGTGACGGCGGTGGCCGCCACCCCCAGCACGATCACCGCTACCAGCCCGGCCAGTAGCAACGACATCCGCCGTTTCGCCCGCCCCGCGGCGACGCCGGCGAGCAGCACCACGAACAGGACGGCAACGGCGAGGCCGCTGATCACGACGATCCAGGAACGTCAGTCATGGTCCCCATGGTGTTCTCCCCGCCGGGGTCAACACCCGGGCGGGTGTTTGCTCGGTGGCGGTGATCAAGGCGCGCCGAGCGCCTACTTCTTGACCTTGCCGGCGTCCCCGGTGGCATCGGTGGACAGGGCCGCGACGAAGGCTTCCTGCGGCACCTCGACCCGTCCGATGGTCTTCATCCGCTTCTTGCCCTCCTTCTGCTTCTCCAGCAGCTTGCGCTTGCGGGTGATGTCACCGCCGTAGCACTTGGCGAGCACGTCCTTGCGGATCGCGCGGATGGTCTCGCGCGCGATGATCCGGGCCCCGATCGCGGCCTGGATCGGCACCTCGAACTGCTGGCGCGGGATGAGCTCGCGCAGCTTGGCCGCCATCGTGGTGCCGTAGGCGTAGGCGGCGTCCTTGTGCCGGATAGCGGAGAACGCGTCGACGGGCTCCCCCTGCAGCAGGATGTCGACCTTGACCAGGTCCGAGGCCTGCTCGCCCACCTCCTCGTAGTCCAGCGAGGCGTAGCCCCGGGTGCGGGACTTCAGCGCGTCGAAGAAGTCGAAGATGATCTCGGCAAGGGGCATCGTGTAGCGCAGCTCGACGCGGGTCTCGGACAGGTAGTCCATACCCCCGAGCAGCCCGCGGCGCTGCTGGCACAGCTCCATGATCGCGCCGATGTACTCCGCGGGCGTCAGGATCGTGACCTTGACGATCGGCTCGAAGACCTCGGCGACCCGGCCCGTCGGCCAGTCCGACGGGTTCGTCACGGTCATCTCGAGGCCGTCGTCGCGCAGCACCCGGTAGACGACGTTGGGGGCGGTGGAGATCAGGTCCAGCCCGGCCTCGCGTTCGAGGCGGTCGCGGGTGATCTCCAGGTGCAACAGGCCGAGGTAACCGCAGCGGAAGCCGAACCCGAGCGCCGAGGACGTCTCCGGTTCGTAGGTCAGCGCCGCATCGTTGAGCTGGAGCTTGTCGAGCGCGTCGCGCAGCTCGGGATAGTCCGAACCGTCGACGGGATAGAGCCCCGAGTAGACCATCGGGCGCGGCTCGCGGTAGCCGGTGAGTGCCTCGGTGGCACCGCGGCGCTGGCTCGTGACGGTATCGCCGACCTTGGACTGCCGGACGTCCTTCACCCCGGTGATGAGGTAGCCCACCTCGCCCACGCCCAGCCCGACCGACGGCTTGGGGTCGGGCGAGACGATGCCGACCTCGAGGAGCTCGTGGGTGGCCCCGGTGGACATCATCTTGATCCGCTCGCGCGGGGTGATCCGCCCGTCGACCACACGGATGTAGGTGACGACGCCGCGGTAGGTGTCGTAGACCGAGTCGAAGATCATCGCCCGGGCCGGGGCGTCGGGGTCACCGACCGGGGCCGGGACGAGCCGGACGACCTCGTCGAGCAGTTCCCGCACCCCGAATCCGGTCTTGGCGCTGACGCGGAGGACCTTGTCCGCATCGCACCCGACGATGTGCGCGATCTCCTTCGCGTAGCGGTCGGGGTCGGCCGCGGGCAGGTCGATCTTGTTGAGGACCGGGATGATCGTGAGGTCCTTCTCCAT
>JBKJPD010000652.1:0-6744 GCA_046595345.1 Pseudonocardia sp. | reverse complement strand
CAACGGCAAGCTGATCCGGCTGCTGGTGGAGGACGAGCCGTTCGACCTGCGCTACGGGCAGCTGCGCCGCCACGAGCGGGTGCTGGACCTGCAGACCGGCACTCTGACCCGCGAGGTTGAGTGGGCCTCGCCCGCGGGCCGTGCGGTGAAGGTACGTACCACCCGGATGGTATCGCTGACCCAGCGGGCGATCGCGGCGATCCGCTACGAGGTGCAGGTTCTCGACGCCCCCGCGCTGCTGGTGGTCCAGTCGGAGCTGGTGGCCAACGAGCAGCTCCCCGCGCGCGACGACGACGACCCCCGGGTCGAGGCGGCGCTCACCGATCCACTGGTGTCCGAGCAGCACCGCAGCGACGACGCGGGCGCGACGCTGATCCACCGCACCCGCCGGTCGGGGCTGCGGGTCGCGGCGGCGATGGACCACGAGGTACACGGTCCGGACGGCACCAAGATCACGTCGGAGTCCACCGAGGACATCGGGCGCACCACGGTGATCACCCGGCTGCAGCCCGGCCAGACGCTGACGATCTACAAGTACCTGGCGTACGGGTGGTCCGCCCGCCGGTCGCTGCCCGCGCTGCACGACCAGGTCCGGGCTGCGCTCGCCGCCGCCCGCTACACCGGCTTCGACGGCCTGATGGAGGAGCAGCGCAAGTACCTCGACGACTTCTGGGCCACCGCGGACGTCGAGATCGACGGAGACGCCGAGCTGCAGCAGGCCATCCGCGTCGCGATCTTCCACGTGCTGCAGGCCGGTGCCCGCGCCGAGCGCCGCGCGATCGGGGCGAAGGGGCTCACCGGCGAGGGTTATGACGGGCACACGTTCTGGGACACCGAGACGTTCTGCCTGCCGGTGCTGTCCTTCCTCGCCCCGGAGGCTGCTGCGGATGCGCTGCGCTGGCGCCAGTCGATCCTGCCGCTTGCCCGAGAGCGCGCCGAGCAGCTCGGTCTGGGCGGAGCGGCGTTTCCGTGGCGGACGATCCGCGGCCACGAGTGCTCGGGCTACTGGCCTGCTGGGACGGCGGCATTCCACATCAACGCCGATATCGCCGACGCCGTGCGCCGCCACGTCGCGGCCACCGGTGACGTCGAGTTCGAGCGGGAGGTGGGCCTGGAGCTGCTGGTGGCCACAGCCAGGCTGTGGCGCTCGCTGGGCCACCACGACTCGTCGGGCGAGTTCCGCATCGACGGGGTCACCGGGCCCGACGAGTACACCGCGATCGTCGACAACAACGTCTACACGAACCTCATGGCGCAGCTGAACCTGCGGGTGGCCGCCGAGACTGCGGCCCGCCACGGCCGTACCGCCGCGAAGCTGGGCGTCAACGCCGAGGAGATGGCCAGCTGGCGCGATGCCGCCGCGGCGATGCGCATCCCGTTCGACGAGACGCTCGGGGTGCACCCGCAGTCCGAAGGCTTCACCGACCACCAGGTGTGGGACTTCGAGCACACGGCGCCGGAGAAGTACCCGCTGCTGCTCAACGTCCCGTACTTCGATCTCTACCGCAAACAGGTGTCGAAGCAGGCCGACCTGGTGCTGGCGATGCAGCTGCGCCCCGACGCGTTCAGCCCGGAGCAGATGGCCCGCAACTTCGCCTACTACGAGGGCATCACGGTGCGCGACTCGTCGCTCTCGGCGTGTACCCAGGCTGTCGTGGCTGCCTGGACCGGGCATCTCGACCTCGCGTTCAACTACCTGGCCGAGGCCGCGCTGGTGGATCTCAACAACCTGGCGGGCAACTCCGACCACGGCGTGCACATCGCCTCGATGGCCGGCACCTGGACGGCGGTCGTGTCCGGGTTCGGCGGCATGCAGTGCGACTCGACCGGCCTGCGGTTCGCGCCGCGCCTGCCACCTGCGCTGTCGCGTATCTCGTTCGGGCTGCTGTGGCAGGGCCGCCAACTGCGGGTGGAGATCCGGCCGGACGAGGCCGAGTACCGGCTCGTCGGCGGCCCGCCCATGCGGCTGCGGCACCACGACGAGCCCCTCGCACTCGCCGACAGCCCGGTGACCCGCCCGATCCCCGCGATCGAGCCCGTCGAGCCGGTCGAGCAGCCCTACGGCCGCGCCCCGAGGTCTCGCCACCCCGGCAGCTGAGGCCACGCGCCGGGCAGGGCCGGGCCGGCGGCGAGGGAGCACGCCGACACGCCGCTGGTCGGATAGCGCCGTTTGGTCCGGCCCGGACGGTGGTATCCCGGGACGGACCACGCAGGCGATGGGAAGGCACGTCATGGCAGGCAAATTGGACGGCAAGCGGATCGCGATCCTCGCCACCCACGGTGTCGAGCAGGTGGAACTCACCGGTCCGCGCGAAGCGGTGGCCCGCGAGGGCGCCACGACCGAGATCGTGTCGGTGTCGGAGGGCGAGATCCAGGCGATGAACAACGACATGGAGCCCGCCGATACGTTCACGGTGGACCGCACCGCCGCGAGGGCCTCCGCGGACGACTACGACGCGCTTCTCATGCCGGGCGGCACCGTGAACGCCGACAAGCTCCGCGTCGACGAGGACGTCCGCCGCTTCGTGCAGGAGATCTTCGCGGCCGGCAAGCCGGTGGGCGTCATCTGCCACGCCCCGTGGACCCTCATCGACGCCGACCTGGCCCGCGGCCGCACGCTGACCTCCTACCCCAGTGTCTGGACGGACCTGCGCAACGCCGGTGCCACCGTCCTCGACGAGGAGGTCGTCACCGACGACGGGCTCGTCTCCAGCCGCAGCCCCGCGGACCTTGCGGCGTTCTGCGCGAAGATCATCGAGGAGTTCGCCGCGGGTACGGACCGCGTATACGATCGGGGTGCCACCGTCGGCTGACAGCCCTGATCCGATCAGCGCTCGGTCCCGGGCCGGTGCCCCGCACGTGCCGCCGTAGCGACGAAGGGCACTCCTGCCGTTGCGCTCGGTCCGGCGGTGGGACCGCGACCGCTGGTAGATTCGTAAGTCGCTTCTCCACCAGTCGTCGCGCGTGAAGGTGATCCGTAGGTGTCGAACAGCACGTCCGCAGCGCCCGGCAGGGACGACCATCCGATCACGAACGACGATCCGATCAGGGACGACGATCCGGCCGGCGTCGATCCGGTGAGCGACGACGGGATCGAGCAGGAGCGCCGCTATGTCGCGATGCTCTACGAGCGTCTCGACGCCCGCCGGGCCGAGACGGCCCGGCGGCTGCACGGGGTGTTGCACGACGAGACGGTCGGCACCCCGCAGGCACTCACGGAGCGGGATGCGGCCGCGGCGATGTACACCGACCGCCTCGGCGCGCTGCGAGCGGCGGAGCACGGGCTCGCGTTCGGCCGCCTCGACGCGGTCGAGGGCGGGGCCCTCGGGAGCGAGGACGGCGAGGACGGCGAGCGCCGCTACATCGGCAGGCTCGGGCTCCTCGACGAGGACAACGAGTACGAGCCGCTGCTGATGGATTGGCGTGCCCCGGCGGCGCGCCCGTTCTACACCGCGACTGCGGCCTCCCCCGAGGGCATCCGGCGGCGCCGCCACCTGCGCACCCGCCGACGCGAGGTGGTGGCCATCGACGACGAGGTGCTCGATCTCGACGACGCGGGCGTGGCGAACCAGGCGAGCGGGCTGACGAGCGAGGCGGCGCTGCTGGCGGCGGTCGGGGCCCGCCGCACCGGCCGCATGTCCGACATCGTGGCCACCATCCAGTCCGAGCAGGACGCGATCATCCGCTCGAAGCCCTCGGGTGTGCTCGTGGTGCAGGGTGGCCCCGGCACCGGCAAGACGGCGGTGGCGCTGCACCGAGCCGCCTATCTGCTCTACACCCACCGTGACCGGCTGGCCCGGCGCGGGGTGCTCGTGGTCGGTCCGAACCCGACGTTCCTGCGCTACATCGGCCAGGTGCTGCCGTCGCTGGGGGAGACCTCCGTCGTGCTCTGCACCGTCGGGCAGCTGTTCCCGGGGCTCGACGCCCGCCGTCCCGAGCCCGCAGGCGTGGCCGCGCTCAAGGGCGGGGCGGACATGGCGGCGATGATCGCAGCGGCCGTCCGTGATCGCCAGGATGTGCCGCGACGACCGGTGCGCCTGGTCATCGACCAGCAGGAGGTGCGGCTGGACCGCGACATCGCGAACGCCGCCCGCACCCGGGCACGGCGCTCGCGCAAGCCGCACAACGAGGCCAAGCGGATCTTCCACAAGGAGGCGGTGCGGCTGCTGGCCGAGCAGGTGGCCCGCACGATCGGCGGGGCCCACCGCAACGGTCGGGGCCTGCTGGACCGGGGGGACCTCTCCGACATCGCCGAGGAGCTCACCGAGAGTCGTGAGCTGACCCGGGAACTCGACGTGCTGTGGCCCACCCTGTCGGCGGAGCAACTGCTCACCGACCTGTTCGCCGACGCCCGCAGGCTGGGCTCCGCAGCCCGGCGGCTGCCCGCCGCCGACCGGCTGCTGCTCGAACGCCGCGCCCCCGCCGATGATGTCCCCGCCGGGTCACGCTGGTCGCCCGCGGACGTGCCGCTGCTCGACGAGGCGGCCGAGCTGCTCGGTGACGACGGCGCGGAGGCGGCGGCGCGCGAGGCGACTGCGCTGCGCGAGGAGGTCCTGTACGCGCAGGGCGTGCTAGACGTGCTCGACCTGGAGGAGGACCTCGACGACGAACTGCTGCGTGCCGGCGACATCGTCGATGCCGACCGCCTCGCCGAGCGCCAGCGGGTGAGCCGCTTCGACTCCACCGCGGACCGGGCTGCGGCCGACCGGCAGTGGACCTACGGACATGTGATCGTCGACGAGGCACAGGAACTCTCGCCGATGGCCTGGCGGCTGATCATGCGCCGCTGCCCGACCCGCTCGATGACCCTCGTGGGCGACATCGCGCAGACCGGTGACCTGGCGGGCGCGGATTCGTGGGGTGAGGTGCTCTTGCCCTACGTGGCGAACCGGTGGCGGCTCGAACAGCTCACGGTCAACTACCGCACCCCCTCGGAGATCGCCGATATCGCCGACGACGTGCTCGCGATGATCGAGCCGGGCCTCGCGCCGCCGCGCTCGGTGCGCAGCACCGGGGTGCCGCCGCGCGCGGTGCGGGTGGAGGCCGGGGAGCTGGAGGATGCCGTCGCCAAGGTGGTGGCCGAGGAGGCGTGCGCCGTGGGGGACGGGCGGACCGTCGTGTTGGCTCCCGCCGCGCGGGTGGCCGGGCTCCGGGCGCGTCTGGTCGGCTCTGCCGAGCCGGGCCCGGACACCCCCGACGGACCCGCCGACCCGGCCGTCGACCTGGAATCGCCGGTGGTGGTGTTGCCGATCAACTCGGCCAAGGGCCTGGAGTTCGACGCCGTGGTGCTCGTGGAACCTGCCGAGGTGCTGGCCGAGAGCCGCCGGGGCGCCAACGATCTCTACGTCGCGCTCACCCGCGCCACCCAGCGGCTCGCGGTCGTCCACACGGCCGAGCTGCCGCCGATGCTGCACCGGCTGCAGGACAGCGGCGTTCCCGGCGTTCAGCGGCCGTAGTCCGGCGCAGCGACACCTTCGATCCCCGGTATGGGTCGCTGCGGGCTCAGCCCGTCGTGTCGCCGCCCGCCAGGGTGGCGAGCACTCCCTCGCCGTACTTCGCGAGCTTGTTCTCCCCGATGCCGCTGATCGTGCCGAGCTCGGCGAGTGTCGGCGGCATCCGCGTGGCGATCTCGCGCAGCGTCGCGTCGTGGAAGATCACGTACGCGGGGACGCCCTGTTCCTTCGCGGTGGCGCCGCGCCAGGCCCGGAGACGCTCGAACACGGGCACCGCCTCGGGCGCCAGATCGGCGGTCGGGGCGCTCTTGCCCGACCGGGCGGCGCGGCTGCGAGCAGGTTTCTCCGGGTCGCGGCGCATCATCACCTGCTGCTCGCCGCGCAGCACCCCGCGGCTGCCCTCGGTGAGGGCGAGGGTCTGGTAGCTGCCCTCCACGGTGAGCAGGCCCTGCGCCAGCAGTTGCCGGACCACCCCGCGCCACTCCTGGTCGCGCAGGTCCGCACCTACCCCGAAGACCGTGAGCTGGTCGTGGTCGAACTGCTCGACCTTCGGTGTCCGTTTGCCGACCAGGATGTCGATGATCTGCCCGGCGCCGAACCGTTGCCCGCGTTCGCGGTCGAGCCGGACCACCGCAGACATGACCTTCTGCGCGGCCACGGTGCCATCCCAGGACTGCGGCGGTGTGAGGCAGGTGTCGCAGTTGCCGCACGGCTCGCACTGCTGGTCGAAGTAGTTCAGGAGCTGCACGCGTCGGCATGCGATGGTCTCGCACAGCGCCAGCATCGCGTCGAGGTGCTGGGCGAGGCGGCGGCGGTGCGCGAGGTCGCCTTCGGAGTCGTCGATCATCTTGCGCTGCTGTACGACGTCGGCGAGCCCGTAGGCGAGCCACGCCGTGGCCGGCTGCCCGTCGCGGCCTGCACGGCCCGTCTCCTGGTAGTAGCCCTCGACGGACTTGGGCAGGTCCAGGTGTGCGACGAACCGCACGTCGGGCTTGTCGATGCCCATGCCGAACGCGATGGTCGCGACCATCACGATGCCGTCCTCGCGCAGGAACCGGGACTGGTTACGCGAGCGCACCCTGGCGTCGAGGCCCGCGTGGTAGGGCAGCGCGGTGATGCCCTGTGCGACGAGGAACTCCGCGGTCGCCTCCACCGACTTGCGGGACAGGCAGTAGACGATGCCGGCGTCACCGGGGTGCTCGGTGCGGAGCAGGTCGAGCAGCTGCGCACGGGGGTTGTCCTTGGCGACGATGCGGTACCCGATGTTGGGCCGGTCGAAGCTGGCCACGAA
>JBKJPD010000611.1:0-3984 GCA_046595345.1 Pseudonocardia sp. | reverse complement strand
CGATGGACGGGTTCCACCTCGCCGACGCCGCGCTGGCACGACTCGGCCTCCTCGATGCGAAAGGGGCACCCGACACGTTCGACGTGGGCGGCTACCTGGCGCTGCTGCGCAGGCTTCGTGCCGCGGACGGGGACCCGGCCGAGGACGCGATCTACGCGCCTGCGTTCGAGCGCGCCCTCGAGCAGCCCCTCGCAGGCGCGATCCCCGTGCCCCGACGGGTCCGGCTCGTGCTGACCGAGGGCAACTACCTGTTGCTGGACTCCGGACGTTGGGGCGAGGTCCGGCACGAGCTGGACGAGGTGTGGTTCTGCGACCCGGACCCGGGCGTCCGGCTGGCGCAGCTCACCGCGCGCCACGTGGGGTTCGGCAAGAGCCCGGCAGATGCCGCGGCGTGGATGGCCGCGGTGGACGAGCCTGACGCGGCGCTGGTGGAGCCCACCCGCAGCCGGGCGGATCTGATCATCCCGAGCGCTCTCCTCGAGTCTCTTCCCGCCATCTGAGACGGCTCAGCTGAGCCGCTCGCGGGCGTAGACGGCCATTGCGGCACACAGGTACTGCGCCAGACCGGGGGCATCGTTGTCGATGGCGTTTCGTTGAACCGACCCATGGTCAACCGCAAGGGCTCAGTGGTGGGCCGCCCGGTGTCCCGCCAGCACGTCGAGCCCGAAGTCGGACTCCGGGTCGCGCCACACCGAGTGGGCGTGGTTGACCTGGCGTTGCGTGTTGTCGAACTCGGCGAGCAGCCGCGGGCCCTGCAGCCGGTAGTAGTGCGGTTCGCCGGGTGTCGTCGAACCCGCCCAGGCGACGTGCACGGCGTCGAGCACTGTGTCCTCCGCGTATCGCGCCCGTGGCGAGATCCCGTCGGGCACGCGTTCCAGGTAGGTGCCCAGCAGGGCTCGCAGGAGCTCACGTTGCCCGGTGTCGAGCTCGCTCGCCGGAATGCCCTTGGGTGCAGGCGTGAGGGCGATGGCGCGGTGGTCGGCGGTGGTCAGTCCGGCCGTCGCGTCGATCCCGTCGCTCATCGCCTGCAGGCGCGCCTGATCGCCGACGTCGGCGAGGCGACCCCGCCAGACGTCGACGAGTGGGATGACCTCATCGCCGTCGCCGATCCGGGTGCGGTTGCCGGCCACGATGTCCGACGGTGCGCGGGGCAGCAGCACCGTCCGTGCGGCGAGCTCCGGATCCAGGGAACGGACGAGCTCGCGGGCCAGGTCCTCGGGTCCGGCGAGCGGTCGCAGGGTCGACCCGCCGAGAAGTTGCGATGTAGCGGGGTCGGCGCCGAGGAAGCACGGGGTGGTGGCGACCACCCGCCCGCCGACCACGAGATTGTTGAGCGATACGTGGTGCCCGCCGAACCGCCATCCCCACGGCGCCGACGTGCCTGACGGTCCTGGGGTCGGATCGCCGAACACCCGCAGGTAGTACAGGCCTGGGTCGCGGCCCCGTTCGCGCCCGAAGCCGGCCACGAAACCCTCGGTGTGGTCGAGGACGTTCTCCAGACCCATCACCGTGGCGACGGTGACGTAACCGGCCCGGGACAGCCCGGACGCGACGAGTGCCATCGCCAGTCGCTGCTGCGCGGGTTGTTGCTGGTGCAGGGTCAGCCCGCCGTGGTCGGTGGGGGTGTAGAACCAGCGCCGCCGCTCGGCGTCGGTGTCCCCGTCGGGGGCGGGGACCGCACCGGAGGCGGTTGCGAGTTGAGCGGGGGACAGCGAATCGAGCCACGCCTGCGCGGCCGCCCCCATATGACGGGCGGCTGTCAGCGCGGGATCGTCAGCCGTCACATCGGGGGCGGAACCGGCTCGGGCCATGCGGCGGACCCTACGTCAGCCCGGTAGCCGGGAGCCCGCCTACTGCGCGTTGTCCATCGTGCACCCAGGGATGACATCGCGTTGCTCGCGATCAGCGTGCCCACGCATGGGACTGAACCTCACCGTGCTGGACGAGGCTGACGGCGGGACGACCGTGCCGCGCCGATGTGGTCGATCGGGCCGTCCGGCTCGACATCCCCGATCTGTGCAGCCGTCGGGGCCTTGGGGGCTCTACGGTGCGGGCATGCCGATCGCGCACCCGCCATCCGAGACCGGGGCCTACCGCCCTGAGCTCTCGATCAATCCTGTGTTCGCCCGCGAGCCGGTGCGGGTTCCGCGTTTCACGATCCCGGACGGGGAGCTCGCCGCCGAGGTCGCCTACCAGATCGTGCGCGACGAGCTGATGCTCGATGGGAACGCGCGGCTCAACCTGGCCACTTTCGTCACCACGTGGGCGGAGCCGCAGGCCCGACAACTGATGGACGACACGTTCGACAAGAACATGATTGACAAGGATGAGTACCCGCGCACCGCCGATCTCGAGGTGCGCTGCGTGCGAATGCTGGCCGATCTGTGGCACGCCCCCGATCCCGCGAACACGATCGGATGCTCCACCACCGGCTCCAGCGAGGCCTGCATGCTCGGCGGGCTCGCGCTCAAGCGGCGCTGGCAGCACGCCCGGCGCGCGGCAGGCAAACCCGCCGACCGACCCAACATCGTGATGGGCATCAACGTCCAGGTCTGCTGGGACAAGTTCGCGAACTTCTTCGACGTCGAGCCCCGCCTGGTGCCGATGCAGGGCGACCGCCTGCATCTGGGCGCCGCCGAGGCGCTCGCCCAGTGCGACGAGAACACCATCGGTGTGGTCGCGATCCTCGGGTCGACCTTCGACGGCAGCTACGAGCCGGTCGCGGAGATCTGCGCGGCACTCGACGCCCTGCAGGAACGCACCGGGCTCGACATCCCGGTGCACGTCGACGGCGCGTCGGGCGCGATGATCGCCCCGTTCTGCGACCCGGATCTGGAGTGGGACTTCCGGCTGCCGCGCGTGGCGTCGATCAACACCTCGGGGCACAAGTACGGGTTGGTGTACCCGGGCGTGGGGTGGGCGCTGTGGCGGGACACCGCGGCCCTGCCCGCGGAGCTCGTATTCAAGGTCAACTATTTGGGTGGGGAGATGGCGACGTTCGCGCTGAACTTCTCCCGCCCGGCCGGGCAGGTCGTGACGCAGTACTACAACTTCCTGCGGCTGGGCTTCGATGGCTTCCGCCGGGTGCAGCAGGGCTGCCGCGACGTAGCGATGTCGCTGTCGGCACGCATCGCCGAGCTCGGCCCGTTCCGGCTGCTCACAGACGGTTCGCAGCTACCGGTGTTCGCGTTCGTGATCGACCCCGACCAGCCGTTCTCGGTGTTCGACGTGTCGGCGGCGTTGCGTGAGGAGGGTTGGCTGGTTCCCGCCTACACGTTTCCGGCGCACCGCGAGGACATCGCCGCACTTCGGATCGTCGTCCGCAACGGGTTCTCCCATGACCTCGCCGACCTGTTGCTCGACGACATGCGCCGGGTCCTCGACCGGCTGGGCAAGCAGGACTCTCCGCAGCGCGGCCCGGGATCGGCGTCGTTCTCCCACGGCATCCGACGCCCTGACCGGTGACCAGGGAGGTAGGGGTTGACGGCGGCACCGACAACCCCGACACGGGAGTGCGCTAGCCGATCGCGGGAGGGCCACCTCGGCCGCCCGGAGCGCGGCCCAGCTGGATCTCGCAGCGGATCGCCACGGCGTCGAGCCCGGTGAGATCGGCGATCAGCAGCCGGGCCGCGTCGTCGGCCTCGTGCATGGCCACGACGTTGGTGGCCGCCTCGATCTCCGGTACGTACAGCACCAGGCGGCCGTCGGTGGGCCACGCCAGCACCTGGAACGTCCGCGGGTCGTCGGCGGCCACGGTATGCACCGTAGCCCCCTGGATCAACCGCAGGGTGCGAAGAGCGTGCACGCCGGCCGGGGGGTCCGGGTCGGCCGCCCGAACACCGGTGTGGGTGTCGGCTCGGCGGTGGCGTTCGGGTCCGGCTGGGTCCCGGAGGCAGGATCCGGTGCCGGATCGGGGGCACTGGGGGTCGCCTCCGGCGGCAGTTCGGCCGGGACGGGGGCCGGGACGGGGACGGGGACGGGGAC
>JBKJPD010000526.1:0-7219 GCA_046595345.1 Pseudonocardia sp. | reverse complement strand
TGCACTGCGGCACCGGTTACCGCGCCGCCGCCGCGGCGTCGCTGCTCGCCCGCGCCGGGCGCACCGTGGTCGTCGTCGATGACGAGTTCGCCAACGCACCCGCCGCCGGGATCACGCTGAGCACCTCTTCGTGACACGCATCCGTACCGGTTGGCCAACTACCTGATCATCGGCGCCGCCCTCGGCATCGACAACGGAAATGGAGCACCACCCATGGACTACAGCATCACGATCACCCTGGACCTGCCCTACGACAAGGCCGTCGCTGCCGTGCGGCAGGCCCTGGCTGAGCAGGGGTTCGGGATCCTCACCGAGATCGACGCCCAGGCCACGATGAAGGAGAAGCTCGGCGCCGACATGGAGCCCTACATCATCCTGGGCGCCTGCAACCCGCCCCTGGCCCACCGCGCGCTTGAGGTGGACCGCCTGATCGGGCTGCTGCTGCCCTGCAACGTCGTCGTCCGCGCTGACGGCCCCGACCGCTGCATCGTCTCGGCGCTGGATCCGCAGGTCATGGTCGCCATCCCCGAACGGGAGGACCTGCGCCCGGTCGCCGACGAGGCCGGCCAACGCATTCGCGCCGCACTCGACACCCTCACCGCGGGCTGACGCGGGAGCCGGTGCAGCGCTCGCTGGTACCCAGCCCGGCCCGGCAGCACGACGAAGATCAGCGGGTCACGGCCCCTGACCAACCGGCTCGATCAACTCACCAACCTCCACACCCACGGGCTGCTGTATCCCCGCAGGGCAACAGCGACCCGTTCGTCCGGGACGGCCTCGGAGGCCTCGGCATCGTCGCCTCCGTGGCCGTGTCGTCGGCCAAGCGGCGCGGGACGGGCCGCATGTGCCGCCGGTGAGGACAGCCGCTCGCGTCAGCGCAGCGGATACCCGAGGACGTCCAGCCACAGGCTCTGGGTCAGGATCAGATACACGTTGGCGATCACCGAGATCAGCGAGCCGAGCCGCATCATCTCGCCCCACTTGATCCCGGACGCCTCGAAGGCGATGAGGACGGCCACGGTGGAGATGGGTACGAAGACCGCGAAGTTGAGCGCGTTGACAAGGATGATGGAGAACGGCAGCACGTTGAGGTGCAGCGGCCCGGCGAGGGCGATGGTGAGGGGCACGAAGGCCGCCGCCATCGCTCCGCCGCTCAGAACACCGGCCCTGGCCACGTGCAGCGCGAACGCCAGGATCAGCAGCAGCAGGATCGGGTCGGTGATGCCCGAGCCGGTGATCGGTCCGACCAGGAACGTCGCCAGCCAGGTGACTGCCCCGCTGCTGTAGAGCAGGTCACCGACCGAGATGGCGCCGCCGATCAGGAAGAGGACCTGCCACATCACATGCTTGCCGTGCTCCGCGAACGAGATCCCGGTCCACGGGGCGAGCAGCACCAGTGCCATGATCACCGACACCATCCCGGTGGAGATGTGGTGCAGTGGCTCGGTCGTCCACAGCACAAAGGCCACGACGATGCCGACGATGGTCCAGCGCTCGGGCCGGCTGACCGGGCCCAGCGCGGTCCGCATCTGCGGCAGCCGCGTCTGCGCGTCGGGGATCTCGACACCCTTGAGCCGGAACCAGCGCCGGACGACGAGGAACAGGATCGGGATCAGACCCCACAGCGGCAGGTTGAACACGAGCCACTGCACCCACGTCACGTCGATCCCGAACGACTTCTGCAACAACCCGGTCAGCACCAGGTTGGGTACCCCTGCGGTCAGGAAGAAGACGCCGGCGAACAGCGGCACGAGGCCGGTGATCGTGAGGATCGTGGCGGCATTGGCCCGGGCGAGCGCATTCGACCGCGGTGCCCCGTCGGACATCTCCCCGATGCAGCGCGAGATCGGCAGGAACAGCGCTGTCTCGCTCACTGTGGGGAGCACGGCGTGCAGGAGGGTGCCGGCGCCCATCAGCGCGCCGAGTATCCGGCTCGCCCTCGACGAGCGCACGCCCGCGGCCACCACCAGTGCGATGCGTTTGCCCAGCCCGGTGCCGATCATCGCTGCGACCAGGATGAACGCGCCGAACGCCAGGAAGAAGGTGTCGCTGGCGAAGGCCCCGTACGCCTTGGCCACGGGTGCCGCGCCGAGCACCACTGCGAACATCGGGGCCCCCACGCCCACGATGGCCTGGGGGAGCGCCTCGGTCGCCAGGCAGATCACGAACCAGAGGAAGACCCCCAGCACGATCTGCCCCGTGGATCCCAATCCGGGGAACACCGGGGCGAAGCGGGCGGTGAACATAAGGCCGAAGGCGATAACGAGGCCGATCACCTCCTTGCGCCGGAACCAGCGCGGCGCCGCCTCTGCTGGAGCGCCCGCCTGCTTCGTCGTGGACACCGGGTGGCGGGTTGCCCCTCCCGCCGGTGCCGGCCCGCCCGGTGTTGCCTCGGTGGTCGCCATCGTGCCGCCCTCTCCGTCATGGGCCGATGCCCGCGCTCGATCGGGACGTGCCCGGATGGCCGCGTCGCGTGTGCCGTGGTCACATCACGTTCGCCGGAGACCGCGTGTATCCGCCATACACGGACCGTTCAACTCCGAGAGTGAACGGAGTGACACCCTTGGGGCGACAGCCGGAGTGATGCGCCCCACACTGGCTCGGCAGTCGACAGGAGAGTGGCCAGTGGCTCGCGTAACGGTGCAGGAAACCGACAGGCACGACGTTGCGGCATGTTTCGAGCGGCTGCTCGTGGTGCCGCGGGTCGTGGTCGGTGTGGCACTGCTCGCGGTACCTCCCGTTGTCTCGGACCTGCCGGTGGCGACCATGGTGTCGGCAGGCGTGGCGTTTCTGGCGGTGTCCCTTGTGGCGGCTGTCCGGATGCGCGCCGGTCCGATCGACCGCCGCTGGTGGTGGCTCACGAGCGTGGCGGACGTGGCGGTGGCAGTGGCGGTGGCAGTGGCCCTGGGCGCCTCCGAGTCCGGCCCGGCGGTCCTGCTGCTGCCGCTCGTCGGTTTCGAGCTCGCCCTCAAGCACGGCCTGCGCGGTGCCGGGGTGGCGCTGGGCGGGTTGGGGATCGCGATGGCCGGTCGCGCGGTCCACCGCACGCTGGAGTACGGCCTTCCGCCGCGTGCCTGGCTGATTGCGGTCATGATCGGTCTGTCCGGCCTGCTGGTCGCGATCGCCGGTGCCGTGCGGATGAGCGAGCGGCGCCGCGCCGCCGCCGAGACTGACCGGGCGCGGTTGGCCGCGATCCTGCGATCCTCGGTCGAGGCGGTGCTGCGCGAATCCGGGCACACGCCCGGCGATGCCCGCCACCGCGACCTGCGCGACCTGGTCGACCTGGCCTGTGAGCGTCCGGAGCTCGGGAGCGAGGTGGCCCGCCGGCTGGCCGCCGCGGTCGCGCCGCGGCCCGCGGCCGCCGGCCCGCTGAGCGCCCGCGAAATGGAGGTGCTCGACCTGGTCGCCGGAGGCCGGACCGATCGCGAGATTGCGCGCCAGTTGTTCCTGTCACCGGGGACGGTCCGGGTGCACGTCTCGCACGCGGTGCACAAACTCGGGGTCGCCGACCGTGCCGCGGCGGTGGCCTGGCTGCACGAGCAGGGGCGCAGCCCTCCGATCGGTTCCCCGACCTGAGGTTCAGGCGACTTCTACCGGCTGTGTATTGCCGTTGAACGCCGGCGCCGGGGACGCTGTCGGTTTGACGGGCGCCCCGCTCCGTCACTGTCCGAAGGGCCAACCGATGCCGCAGCAACGAGTCGTCTTCCAGCTGGCAGAGGGAGGGGCCGACAGCCACGAGTCCGCCCTCCGCAACGTGCGAAATACCATGGCGGACCTCGGCGAGGCCGAGATCTGCCTGGTTGCGCACGGTCCCGGTGTACGGCTGATCACCGGTGAGACCGGATTCGCCGACCAGCTCGATGAGCTGATCAAGAACGGGGTGGAGGTGGTCGCCTGCCGCAACACGATGGCGCGGCTCGGGATCGGGGACGACGCACTCCGACCGGGTGTGCGGACGGTGTCAGCTGGGATCGGCGAGCTCGTCCGCCGGCAGAACGGGGGATGGGCGTATGTCCGCGTGTGAGCCCGTGGACCTCACGGTCCCGCCCGTCGACATGATCTCCGACCTATACGGGGATCCGCTCACCGCGGGCCTGGTGCTGTTCATGAACGGTAACCAGTTCATGGTGATGGAGGAGCTCGTCGCCGCGTTCGAGGCGGCGCATCCGGTCCTCGGCGGCGTCTTCTACGAGACGATCCCGCCGGGTGTGCTGCTCGAGCAGACCCGCCGGGGCGCGTTGCGGATGGGCACGATGGTGCTCAGCGTCGCCCCCGACGTGATCGCAGCGGGACCGTCGGCGCTCGCCCCTCTGCACCATGACGGGCTGATCGGGCCACCGGAGGCCTATGCCAGCAACGACCTGGCGATCCTCGTCGCGGCCGGGAACCCGGGCGGAATCCGGACGCTGGCCGACCTCGGTGCCTCCGATGTGCGGGTGGCGATGCCCAACCCGGTGACCGAAGGGGTCGGGGAGTTGATCGCCCACGCGCTGGAGCGCGCCGGAGGGCCGGCGCTGCGCCGCACCGTGATGGAGACCAAGGTGGCGGCCGGCACGACCCGGATGACGGCGATCCATCACCGCGAGAGCATGCTCTGGCTGGCCGCCGGCGAGGTCGACGCCTGCCCGCTGTGGACGACAGAAGCCCTCCACCACCAGGGTCGTGGGGCAGCGGTAGAGATCGTGACCATTCCGGACGAGCACAATGTGACCGGGCGCTATGCCGTGGCTCCCGTCCACGGTGCGGCCCATCCCGTGGCCGGGCGCGCGTTCATGGACTTCCTGCAGGGCGGCGGGGCGGCGATCTACCGTTCCTACGGATTCGCTCCGGACGTCGGGCGGGTCCCTACCCCGTAGGAGCTCTCTGCACAGGTTCGTGTCATCCGCCGCAGCGCGCCGGTCGGGGGCTCAGAATGGGACGCCCGCCCGGTGCGCCGCGCGCACGGCGTCGGTGATCTCGGTGGCCCGGGCCCGCACGAGGGGTTGGCCCTCAGCTGGGCCCGCAATGATCGGATCCTGTGGCTGACCGCGCTGAACGCCCCACGAGGTTCACCGCGTGGTCGACGCGCACTGCGAATCTGCCGGGGCCCGGGGGGTCAGGTGCGAGCCGGGAGGGCGAGCAGGCCGCGGTGGATCAGGCTCGGCAGATAGGTCAGGTCATCGGTGGCAAGGGCCAGGTCGGGGGCACGCCGGAGCAGCGCCCCGATCGCGGCTTTCGCCTCGATCCGGGCCAGCGGGGCGCCTAGGCAGTAGTGCGCCCCGAGGCTGAAGCCCAGGTGGCGCCGGGCGGGGGTGGGGCCGTCGAAGCGGGTGATGTCGAACCGGTCGGGATCGGGGTACACCGCGCTGTCCCGCCCGGCGGAGGCGATCACGACGACGACGCCGTCGCCGCGGGTGAACCGACGGCCACCGACCTCGGTGTCGGCCAGCGCCACCCGGATCGTGAACTGGGTCGGCAGGTCGTAGCGCAGCATCTCCTCCAGCGCGGGCGCCATCAGCCCGGGCCGCTTGCGCAGCAGGGCCAGCTGGTCGGGATGACGTAGCAGGGCGAGCACGCCGTTGCCGATCAGGTTGATCGAGGTCTCCATGCCGGCCACGAGCAGCAGCAGGCAGATGCCCACCAGCTCCGGCTCGGTCAGCCGGTCGCCGTGCTCCTCGGCCTGTACCAACGCGCTGAGCAGGTCGTCGGCGGGTTCCGCGCGGCGCTGCGCGACCAGGCCGGCGAAGTAGCCTGCGCAGTCTCGCGCGGCCAGGCCGCGGGCGGTGACGGCTTCGGGCGGGAGTAGCTCATCGGGATCGGTCCCGCGGGCGATGGCCAGCTCCCAGTCGCGCAGGGCGGGGCGGTCCGGGGCGGGGACCCCCAGCACCCGACCGCCGATCATGGTCAGGGCGAGCGGGACGGCGAGGTCGGCGATGACGTCGATTTCCCCGCGGTCGAGTGCGGCGTCGAGCAGTGACTCCACGACGCGCTCGACGAGCGGGATCATGCTCGCGACCGTCCGGGGGGTGAACGCCTTGTTCACCAAGGAGCGGAAGCGGCCGTGCTCGGGCGGGTCCATCCGGACGAAGGAGCCGGGGATCCGCGCACCCGGGTTCCGGAACGGACTGATGCCGGCCTGGTAACCGTGGCCCCACTGCGGGCTCGTCAGGATCGCGGCGCACTCCTCGTAGCGGGTGAACACGGTGACCGGCACGTCGCCGAGCAGCAGCGGACAGGCGGCGGAGGCCTCCCGCGCCCGGCGGAACGCGGGGTACGGGTCGGCCCGGTGGGCGGGTTCGAAGGCGTCGAAGGCCATGGGGTCGGTGTGGACGGCGGTCATGACGGGCTCCCTTCCTGAAGGCGGACGACCAGCTCGGACATGCCGCGGACGACGAGGTTCGGGCGGTAGGACGGTTCGCCGAGCAACTCGCAGCGGCCCACCCGGGTCGCGACGGCGCGGAGCACGACCTCCATCTCCAGCCGGGCCAGCGACGCGCCGAGGCAGTAGTGCAGGCCCAGGCCGAAGGCGAGCTGCCGACGCGGCCGCGGGTCGCCCGCGTACCGGGTGAGGTCGAGCTCAGCGGGCCGCGGGAACGCCTCGGGGTCCCGGTTGGCCGAGCCGATCAGGACGATGACGGCGTCGCCGGGGGCGAAGGTCCGCCCGGCGACCGACAGCTCGGCGCGCGCGGTGCGGGTCGTGAGGTGCACAGGGGGGTCGTGGCGCAGCATCTCGTCGACGGCGGCAAGGGCGAGATCCGGATCGGCGCGCAGCCGCGCGAACTGGTCGGGATGGCGCAGCAGGCCGAGCAGCCCGTTGCCGATCAGGTTGACGGTGGTCTCGTGCCCGGCGACGACCAGGATGAGCAGTGTGCCGAGCAGCTCGTGGGTCGAGAGGGTGTCGCCGTCGGACTCGACCTGCGCGAGCGCAGTGATCAGGTCCGGGCGCGGGTGCGCGCGCCGCCGGGCGATCAGATCGGTGAACAGCGCGGCGAAGTCGTGCACCGCGCGGGTGCGAGCGACCAGCTCGGCGGGAGTGAGCAGGGCGTCGGGATCGAGGCCGCGGGCGATGCCCGCCGACATCCGGCGCACGTCGGCGTGGACGCCCTCGGGCACCCCGAGCAGGTCGCAGACCATGGTCAACGGCAGCGGGTAGGCCAGAGACTCGATCAGGTCGACCTCACGAGCCGCCAGCGCGGTGTCGAGCAGCCCGTCGACGAGCTGCACCGCGCGTGACCGCATC
>JBKJPD010000412.1:0-3662 GCA_046595345.1 Pseudonocardia sp. | reverse complement strand
CTCGACGGTCCGGACCACGAAGCCGGCGCTGCCGGGATAGGTCAGGGCCTGTGCATAGGACACCGACGGCCACGCCAACGCCACGACGAGCACCGCAACGATCCACCGTGCCGTCCGGGTCCGTCGTCCCCGGCGTGCCCGGTTCGGACCGGGGGAAGCCGCACCGGAAGGCTCCATCCGGAGTGTGCTCGTCATGACCTCGACGCTAGGAGCGGCTCGGTACCGCCCTGGCCAACAGCAGGTTAGAGCTCGGGAAAACGACGCCGGCCCGGCATCCCCCGCCTCCGTGCCACCGGGGGTCACGTCACACCCGCGGCGACCGGGGCCTTGCTCGCGTCGGTGCGCCGGGCGGGGCCGCAACGCGGCTGTCCTAGGCTGGACGTCATGGCACGGCTGCTGGTGGTGGAGGACGACGACACGATCGGCGGTGCGCTGGAGACGAGCCTGCGAAACCACGGGCACGAGGTCCGGTGGCGACGAAGCGCACGCACCGCGCTTCGCGAGGCCGCGCTGGTCGACTTCGATCTCGTTCTGCTCGACCTCGGCCTGCCCGACCTCGACGGCGTGGAGGTCTGCCGCCGCCTGCGCGCAACTCAACCCGGCGCGGTCATCGTCATCCTCACCGCGCGCACCGACGAGATGGACGTCGTGGTCGGCCTGGAAGCGGGGGCGGACGACTACCTGACCAAGCCGGTACGGCTGGCCGAACTGCACGCGCGGATGCGCGCCCACCTGCGCCGCGGCGGCCCGGCCGCTCCCCCCGCCTCGGTGGCGACCGTCGGAGACCTCGTCATCGACACGGGCAGCCGCCGCGTGTCGGTGAACGGGCAGGACATTCCCCTTCGAACCAAGGAGTTCGACCTGCTCGCCCGGCTCGCCGCCGAGCCGGAGATCGCCGTCAGCCGCGACACACTCATGGCGGACGTCTGGGACGAGAACTGGTTCGGCTCGACCAAGACCCTCGACGTGCACGTCGCGACGCTGCGTCGCAGGCTCGGCGAGTTCACCGGTGCCGGCTCGATACCGCAGATCGTCACCCTGCGAGGCCATGGCTACCGCCTGGAGAGACCCGCCCGGCATTCGGCCGGCTGACGCCGTACCGCCGTCCGTGCCGGAACGAGCCGTGTGCTGCGGTGCCCCGTGCAGCACAGGCGGGTACGGTCATCGCCGTGAATTCGAGCAAGAGCGTGGCCCCGTCCCGGCGTCAGGTGCTGCGGGCCGTACTCCCGATGGCCGGGGTGGTCGGTCTGGCCGCGTGCGGCGGATCGCCGCGGCCCCCCGCAACCATGGATCCGGTCCCACCACCGCCCACCGCTCAGCCGACGGCGCCGCCGCCCACCGCCCCGGTTCCGGCGGGGCCCGCCACCGAGGTCGACCGCGCCACCTCGGGGCGACCGGAGGTCGCGCTGACCTTCCACGGCGCAGGCGACCTCGACCTCGCCCGAGCTGTGCTCACGGCCTTGGCCGACCGTGGTGCCGCGGCTACGGTGCTCGCCGTCGGAACCTGGCTCGCCGCTTCACCCGACGCGGCACGGCTGGTCATCGACCTCGGTCACGAGCTGGGCAACCACACGTGGTCCCATCCTGATCTCAGCCGCCTGGGCGAGGCCGCGCTGAGAGTGGAGATCGAGCGGTGCCGCGACCAGATCGTCGCGGCGACCGGCGGTCCGGGTGCGTTCTTCCGGCCGTCGCAGACGCAACACGCCACGCCTGAGGTGCGCCGGATCGCCGCCGCAGCGGGATACTCGACCGTGCTCTCCTACGCCGTCGACTCCGGAGACTCGACCGACCCGGGCGCGGCTGCGGTGCGCCGCAACGTGGCTACCGCGCGTGCGGGCAGCGTCGTGAGCATGCACCTCGGACATCCCGGGACGCTGCGGGCGTTGCCCGCCATCCTTGACGATCTCGCCGCACGTGGGCTGCGCCCGGTGACGGCCCGACAGCTATTCGCCTGAATGGAACCCGTGAAGACACCCCGAACACCTCGACGGTTCCTGGCGGCGGCCCTGTTGGGGCTGCTCGTCCTGGCCGGCTGCACAGCGCCCCCGACGCCTGCACCGGACCAACCGCCGCGCACCGACAACCCAGCCCCGGCTACCACCGGGGCCGCCACCGGCCTGCCGGGAATGCCACCGGTCCGTGACCCGGCCAACATCTACGCAGACGCAGGCGCCGGGATGCTGTCCGACGCGGCGCGGGCGGCGAGGCAGCTGGTATACGTGCCGCACAACACGGGATCGGTGTGGGTGATCGACCCGACGACGTTCGCCGTCATCGCCAAGTACCAACTGGGCGGGGAGCTGCAGCATGTCGTGCCGTCCTACGACATGCGAACGCTCTACGCCAGCGACGACACCACCAACAAGCTCACCCCGTTCGACCCGATCACCGGAGCGCCGGGCCGCAACATCCCGGTGATCGATCCGTACAACCTGTACTTCACACCGGACGGGGCGGCCGCGATCTCGGTCGCCGAAGAGCGCAAGCGGTTGGTGTTCTACGACCCGAAGACCTGGGCCGAGCAGGGCCAGCTACTCACCCCGGACTGCGCGGGAATCGACCACGCCGACTTCACCGCCGACGGCCGGACCGCCGTGTTCACCTGCGAGTTCTCCGGACGGGTCGCGGTCGTGGACGTGGCGAGCCGGACTCTGCTACGCATGATCGACATGCCCGTTCGCAACATGAAGATGGGGCCGCAGGACATCCGGCTCGCCCCCGACGGTTCGGTCTTCTACATCGCCGACAGCCAGCAGAACGGCCTGTGGGTGCTCGACGGGGCAGCGACGAAGGTCATCGGTGAGATCCCCACCGGACGGGGTGCACACGGGCTGTACCTGTCGCGCGACGCGAAACGGCTGTTCGTCACCAACCGGCACGAGGGCAGCATCACCGTGCTCGATCCCATCACCCGCGCGGTGCTGGCCACCTGGCGGATCCCCGGTGGGGGCAGCCCGGACATGGGCAACCTCACCGCCGACGGGACCCAGCTCTGGGTCTCGGGGCGCTATGACAAGGAGGTCTACGTGATCTCCACCGACGACGGCAGGCTGCTCGCGAGGATCCCGGTCGATGACAAACCGCACGGGCTCACCGTGTGGCCACAACCGGGCCGCTACTCGCTGGGGCACACCGGAATCACCCGCTGATCCTCACGCCGGGCACACGGTGTCCGGGGCGGGCAGGGTCAGCGTCGTGAGGTAGTCGATGCCGGCCAGGTCGACACAGTCGACGCCCTGCCCGAACACCGTGTGCTGGGCGCCGCCGTAGGTCAGCAGCCGCGCACCGAGATGATCCGCGAGGTTCACTCCCGCGCGGTATGCGGTCACCGGGTCGCCGACCGTCGACACCACGAGCAATCCCGGCAGGCCCGACACGGTCGGACCGTGCGGCCCACCGGTCGCGGGCGTAGGCCAGAACGCGCACCGGTCGAGCGCCGAGGACGGACCCCGGCCACTGTCGCGGATCGGCGCGGCGGCGCGCACCCGCGCGTCGATGTCCCGGGCGAGCAGCGGATCGGTGACCGGCGGGTCGTCGACGCACAGGACGGCCTGGCCGGCGTCGATCACCGGGTCGTAGCTGCCGTCCGCAGCACGACCGGCCGCCGCGTCGGCCAGGGACATCAGGATGTCGCCCCGGCCGGCCGCGAGCTCGCGGAGTCC
>JBKJPD010000400.1:0-10134 GCA_046595345.1 Pseudonocardia sp. | reverse complement strand
CGCAGTCGTTGGAGCCGGTGTTCCCGGCCGAAGACGCGACGAAGACACCCCGGGCGACGAGCGACGACACCGCCGAGGTCAGCACGTCGGACGGGCCGTAGCTCCACGACATCACCGCGACCGACGGGCCCTGCGCGTTCCTCGCCACCCAGTCGATACCGGCGAGCAGCGAGGACAGCGTTCCGGAGCCGGTGCAGTCGAGCACCTTCACCGCCCGGATCTGCGCCTCCTTGGCGACGCCGTAGGCGCGCGACGCGGCGATCCCGGCGACGACGGTGCCGTGCCCGTCGCAGTCCCCGGCGATGTCGTCCACCGTGTTCGCCACGGCCGCCGCCCGCCCGCCGAACTGCGGATGGGTCGCGTCGATCCCGGTGTCGAGCACGTAGACGGTGACACCGGCGCCGGTGGCAGTGGTCGTGTATCTGCCGTCCAGCGGCAGGCTGCGCTGGTCGATGCGGTCCAGGCCCCAGTTGGGTGGGTCGGCCTGGGCGCCTTCGGTCAGGTCCGGACGCACGTCCCGTTGCCGCTCGACGAGGGGCTCCAGCGGTGCGACCCGCCGGTCCTCCTCGACGCCGAGCACCCCCGGGCGGGTGCGCAGCCGGTCGACCTGCTTGCTGGTGAGGTGGGCGGCGAAGCCCGCGAAGGCCTCGTCGAAGGTGATGCGGGGGCGCACCCCGAGCTCCTCGGCGGCGGCCGCGGCGGCGGCGGATGTGGTCGCGTGCACCACGTAGTCGATGTGCTCGGCGAGGTCGTCGGCGGCGGCGGCGCGCCCTGGGATCGCGAGGACCACCAGGACCTGGAGGGCGACCACCACGGGGGCGATGCGCAGAGGCAGACGTATCACGTGGAGCGACGCTACGGACCGCGTACCCCGGAGAACAGAGACACGATCGATGCTGGAGTGGCATCTGACCCCGATGGGTGACGTTGGGTGGCGAGGCCTCAGCTGCCGGCCGCGTGGATCGCCACCTCGGTCGCCTTCACCACGAACCACAACTCCGCGCCCGGCTCGGCACCCAGATCGGCCACCGCGGCGGGTGTGACGTCGGCAGCGAGACCCTCCACCCATGCCGGCCCGTCCGCCGCCGCCGCGGCGCGCAGCCGCACCGTGTCACCGCGCGGTTCGATGGTGGCCAGGCGAACGGGCAGGACGTTGCGCGGGCTCCCCTCGGGCCTGGTCCCGTACACCGCAACCGCCGACGGCGGGAACACCGCCACCGCGGGCTCCCCGATGTTCACGCCCACCGCAAGGCCCGACACCAACAGCCCGTCGGCGGTCCGCAGGCCCCCGGCGCACGCGACGCCCGGTACCAGGTCCAGCCCCGCGATCCGGGCGGTGAACGGGCTGCGCGGCCGGGCCAGCACCTCCCGGGTGGGCCCCTGCTCCACCACCTGGCCCTGCGTCAGCACCAGCACCCGGTCGGCCAGCACCAGGGCGTCCAGCGCGGAGTGTGTGACGAGTAGAGCCGTCTGCTTCCGGTCGCGGATGATGCGCCGGAGCAGCGAGCGCATGGCGGGCGCCGCGTCGACGTCGAGCGCGGCGAGGGGCTCGTCGAGAAGCAGCAGGCCGGGGCCGGAAGCGAGGGCGCGCGCCAGCGCCACCCGCTGCTGCTGACCACCCGACATCTGCGCGGGCCTGCGGTCTGCCAGCTCGGCGACGTCGACGGCGACGAGCAGTTCGTATGCCCGCTGCTCCGCCGCCCGCCGCGGCACGCCCTGTGCGCGCGGACCGAATGCGACGTTGCCCAGCGCAGTGAGGTGCGGGAACAGCAGGGCCTGCTGGGCGAGTAGCCCGACCCCGCGCAGGTGTGGCGGCACATGCACCCCGCCGCCGGTCACCGCCCGGTCCCCGATCCGCACGTACCCCTCATCGGGTCGCAGCAGCCCGGACAGCACCCCGAGCAGTGTCGACTTGCCGGCCCCGTTGGGCCCGAGCACGGCCAGCACCTCGCCGGGCGCCGCCGCCAGTTCGACGTCGAGGGTGAACGCGCGGCGGCGTACCACCACGCGCGCCTGCACCCCGGAGGTCACGTCAGCCCCTCGCCGCCCCGTGGACGCGCCACGGCGATCACTGTGACGGCCACGACGACCAGCAGGATCGACAGCGCCACAGCTGCGTCCACATCGGACTCCCGCTCGAGGTAGACGAGCAGCGGCAACGTCCGGGTGGTGCCCTGCAAGCTACCCGCGAACGCGATGGTCGCCCCGAACTCCCCCATGCAACGCGCGAACGCCAGCACCGCACCGGACACGAGACCGGGCAGCACCAGCGGCACCGTGACGCGCCGGAACGCGAGGCCCGGCGCCGCCCCGAGCGTCGCGGCCACGGCTTCGTAGCGCTGCCCTGCGGTGCGCAGCGCACCCTCCACGCTGACGACGAGGAACGGCAACGCGACGAAGGTCTGCGCCAGCACCACCGCGGCGGTGGTGAACGGGATCGTGATCCCGAACCACAGGTCGATGCCGCGCCCGAGGAACCCGGTACGACCCAGCAGGAACAGCAGTGCAAGCCCGCCCACGACCGGGGGCAGCACGAGGGGCAGCAGTACCACCGACCGCAGCAGCCGCAGGCCCCGCACCCGCCCCCTCGCCAGCACGACGGCGAGCGGCCCGCCCAGCAGGATGCACAGCAGGGTCGAGATCGCGGCGGTGATCAACGAGAGGCGCAGTGCGTCCAGCGCCGACTCGCTGACCAGCAGCGCCGGGACGCGCGGCCAGTCGGCCCGAATCCCGAGCCCGATCACGGGCAGCGCGATCACCGCGAAGGCGAGCACCGCGGGCACCCACAGCAGCCACGGCAGCCCGACGCCCGTCTCATGGTCGTCGGACCGCCGTGGCCGCACTACATCAGATGCACCGGCCGTCACGCGGCGCCGAAGCCGGCGGCGCCCAGCGCCTTCTGACCGGCCTCGCCCATCACCAGCGCCAGGAATGCGGTGGCCAGCGCGGACTGCGGCGCGCCCTTGACCACGGCGATCGGGTAGTCGGTCTTCGCCTGAGCGGACTCGGGGAAGGTCACTCCCTGCACGGCGGCTCCGGCCGACCTCACATCGGTGACGTAGACGAGCCCGGCATCGGCGTCACCCGAGATGACCTTGCCCAGCGTCGACTTGACGTCGGTCTCCTCACTCACCGGGGTGAGTGTCACCCCGGTAGCCTTCTCGATCTTGACGACAGCCGCGCCGCAGGGCACCGGCGGCGCGCAGACGACGACCTTGAGATCCGGCTTCGCCAGGTCCGCGAAGCTCGCGATGCGCTTGGGATTTCCCGGCACAGTGGCGATCTCAAGGACGTTGGTGGCGAAGATCCTCGGTGCGGCGGCGGTCTGCCCGGCGTCGGTGACCGTCTTCATCGTGGTGTTGCTCGCGGCGGCGAACACGTCGGCGGGCGCCCCGTTGACAACCTGCTGAGCGAGGTCGGAGGAGGCCGCGAAGTTGAACGTGACCGTCACGCCGGGATTGTCGAGCTCGAACCGCTTGCCGAGCGCGGTGAACGTCTCCTTGAGCGAGGCCGCCGCGAGCACGGTCAGGGTCCGCTCCTGCGGGGCGGCGGAGGCGGGAGCGGCCGCGGGGGCGGTGGACCCGCCGGCACAGCCGGCGAGCAGCACCACCAGGACGGCCGCGCCGGCAGCGAGCGCGCGGATCTTCACGAGGTTCCTCCAGGGGTTTCCACAACGACGCTGGTCGACTTGATCACGGCCACGGCCAGGACCCCGGGCTCCAGTCCGAGCTCCCGCACGGCCTCGCTCGACATCAGCGAGACGACCCGGTGCGGCCCGCACTGCATCTCCACCTGCGCCATCACCTTGTCGGTGACCACCGCGGTGACGAGCCCGACCATCCGGTTGCGGGCCGACCGCAGCACGCTGGACGGATCGGGCGCGGAGTGCGCGTTCTCCCGGGCGAACGCCGCGAGCGCGGCACCGTCGATGACCTTACGGTTGGACGCATCGGGCTGCACCGGGAGTGTCCCGGCGTCAACCCAGCGGCGGACGGTGTCGTCACTGACTCCGAGCAGACGAGCGGCATCGGCGATCCTGAACTGCGGCACGGCGCGGATACTAGTTCCGCGATTGCGAGTTTGAACAGACGGCGTCCAAGGTGTGGTTTGCTGCAAGTCGTGGACTTCGAACCCAGCACCGTTGCAGCCGACTACACCGAGCGCATGCGTGCCTTCCTTGATGCAGAGGTCCTGCCCGCCGAGGCGAGATACGACACCTTCCGGATGGAGCGCCGCGGCACACCGCAGGAGTGGGACCTCCCGCCGGTCGTCGAAGAACTGAAGGTGGAAGCCAGGTCGCGAGGCCTCTGGAACCTGTTCCTGCCCAGCATCTCCGGGCTGACGAACCTGGAGTACGCGGCCGTCGCCGAGGTGTCGGGCTGGTCGCCGGTGATCGCCCCGGAGGTGATCAACTGCCAGGCCCCGGACACCGGGAACATGGAGACGCTGCACCTGTTCGGTACGCCGGAGCAGAAGGAGGAGTGGCTGGAGCCGCTTCTCGATGGCCGGATCCGTTCCGGGTTCGCCATGACCGAGCCCGACGTCGCATCGTCGGACGCCACCAACGTCCAGACGACGATCCGCCGCGACGGTGACGAGTACGTCATCTCGGGAAAGAAGTGGTGGATCTCCGGAGCGGCCGACGTGCGCTGCAAGATCTTCATCGTGATGGGCAAGACCGACCTCGAGGCGACGACGCACCGGCAGCAGTCGATGGTGCTGGTCCCCCGCGACACCCCGGGTCTGCAGATCACCCGCCATCTGCCGACGTTCGGCTACCAGGACCAGCACGGGCACTCCGAACTGGAGTTTCACGACGTCCGGGTGCCGGTGAGCAACCTGCTCGGCGAGGAGGGTGGCGGGTTCGCCATCGCCCAGGCGCGCCTGGGTCCCGGCCGGATCCACCATTGCATGCGCCTGATCGGGATGGCCGAGCGCGCGATGGACCTGATGGTCCGGCGCGCGCAGGGCCGCGTCGCGTTCGGAAGGCCGCTCGCCGACCAGGGCGTAGTCCGCGAGCAGATCGCCCAGTCACGGATCGAGATCGAACAGGCCCGGCTGCTGGTGCTCAAGACGGCGTGGCTGATCGACCGTCACGGCCCCAAGGGCGCGGTAGCCGAGATCGCCGCCATCAAGGTGATCTGCCCGCGCATGGCCTGCTCGGTGATCGACAGGGCGCTGCAGATCCACGGCGGCGCAGGTATGAGCGACGACTTCCCGCTGGCCTCCTTCTACGTCTGGGCCCGCGCGCTGCGCCTGGCCGACGGCCCCGACGAGGTACACATCCGCACGGTCGCCCGCCAGGAACTGGGTCGGCACAACTAGACCGCCCTGCCACGGCGCACATCTCGTGGCTCCCGTGGCTCCCGTGGCAGGAGTCGTATCATGTCTGCCAAGATCAGACACCAGGCCCGCAGCCACCGGTCAGCACCGATAGGGAGCATTCTCCGGTTCCCGATCGATGCGAATGCGGCGCGGGCCTCGATGCAGGATCCCCACGTCCCGGAATGACGGAAGGCAGCTGGAAAATGCGCGAGGAACAAACGTGACATCAGGCGCGAGCACGGCTCAACTCGAGTCGCTGCTGATGAGCAGCTCACTCAACGACCACGAATTGGCGCTGGCCACCGACGCCGCGCCGGACTACGCCATCCTGCCGGACGTCAGCGTCCTCAAGATCGGCGGCCAGAGCCTGATGGACCGCGGCCGGTCAGCGGTCTACCCGGTCGTCGAGGAGCTCGCCCGCGTCAAGGCCGAGCACCAGATACTGATCGGTACCGGCGGTGGTACCCGTGCCCGGCATGCGTACGCACTGGCTGCCGAGCTGGGCCTCCCGACCGGCGTGCTCAGCGACGTCGGGTCGGCGGTCGCCGGGCAGAACGCGCAGATGCTCGGCTATCTCATGGCCCGCTACGGGGTCCCGGTCGTCGGCGAAGCCGCGTTCGCGGCACTTCCGCTCTACCTCGCCGAATCCGGCGCGGCGATCTTTGCCGGGATGCCGCCGTACGACATGTGGCAGCGGGTCCCGAACGAAGGCGTCATCCCGCCCTACCGCACCGACGCAGGCTGCTGGATCATCGCCGAGGTCTACGGCTGCAAGAATATGATCTTCGTCAAGGACGAGGACGGCCTGTACACGGCGAACCCCAAGACCGATCCGTCGGCGACCTTCATCCCCGAGATCACCGTCGACGAACTCATCGCCATGGACCTGCCCGACGTCATCGTCGAACGGCCGCTGCTGGAGCTGATGCGCAACGCCCGGTCCGCGAAGTCGATCCAGGTGATCAACGGACTCAAGCCCGGCCTGATCACCCGTGCGCTGGCCGGAGAGCACGTCGGCACGATCATCTCGGTCGCATGAGCGCCGCACCGCAGCTCCGGAGGACGACATGACCAGCAGCTTCAGCACCAAGGACGTCCCGTCCGCGCTCATGCGCCAGACGCTGCTCGACCGCAACCTCGTCAAGCCGGTCGAGCGACCGGTCATCCGGTTGCTGCCGTGGCTCAACGTCGTCGCGATCGGCGGACGATCGATCATGGACCGCGGCCGTACCGCCGTCCTGCCCATCGTCGACGAGCTGCGCGCCGCCCTCGACGAGCACAAGATGCTCATCCTCACCGGCGCCGGAATCCGCGCCCGCCATGTCCTCGGGGTCGGGATCGACCTGGGCCTGCCGGTCGGGGCACTCGCCGGCCTCGCCGCCAGTGAGGCGGAGCAGAACGGCCACATGATCGCGGCGCTGCTCGCCGAGAGCGGCGTCTCCTACCTCCCGCACGGCACCGCCGGCCACCAGTTGGCGATACACCTCGCCGCCAGCAACGCCGCGGTGTCCAACGGGTACCCGCCCTACGGGATCTACGAGCTGCCGCCCGAGCTTGGCAAGATCCCACCGCATCGATCCGACGCCGGCACCTTCCTCATCGCAGACGCCTACGGTGCCCAGCGGACGATCTACGTCAAGGACGTCGACGGCGTCTTCGCCACAGACCCGGCGACGGCGAACGGCGAGAAGCCCGAGTTCCTGGAACAGATCAGCGCCGCGGAGTTGCTCGGAAAGGACTTCCCGTCGCTGCCTGTGGACCGGGTCGTGCTCGAGCTCATGACCCACGCCAAGCACGTCAAGGAGATCCAGATCATCAACGGTCTCACTCCTGGCAACCTCACCAGGGCGCTGCGCGGCGAGCGGGTCGGCACAATCATCCACGCCGAATAAGCCGGATGCCGCCGCTTCGGTCAGGTGATCGGAGCGGCGGCGGATGGCTCGATTTTTCTGGAGCGGATAGCCTGCCGCAACGGTGCAGGTGCGGTCGCAGGCGGCATGTTGATCCGCGAATACGGTATAGCGATTTTTCGCTGGTACGGGATTGATTGGAGACCGCCGGCGGCGGTTAGGCTCGGGGGGTGACAGCATCCGAGCTCGGCCTCCCCGCGGTGCGGCGCGCATCCCCCCGAGATCCGGCCCGCCCCGCCGACTCCCGGCTGATCGACACATTCGGCCGGGTCGCGACGGACCTGCGGATCTCGCTGACCGACCGCTGCAACCTGCGGTGCTCCTACTGCATGCCCGCCGAGGGTCTGGACTGGATGCCCCGCGACGAACAGCTCACCGATGACGAGCTGATCCGGCTCATCGGCATCGCGGTGCATGACCTGGGCATCGAGGAGCTGCGCTTCACCGGTGGCGAACCCCTGCTCCGCAAGGGCCTGGAGGGCGTCCTCGCCGCATCCGCGGCACTGCTCCCCCGCCCGGACATCTCGCTCACCACCAACGGCATCGGCCTCGCGCGGCGCGCGGAGTCCCTCGCCGCCGCTGGGGTGAACCGGCTCAACGTCTCGATGGACACCCTCCGGCAGGAGCGGTTCGCCACGATCACCCGCCGCGACCGGCTCACCGACGTCCTGGAGGGCCTCGCAGCCGCCCGGGCCGCCGGGCTCGGCCCCATCAAGATCAACACAGTGTCGCTGCGCGGTGTGAACGACGACGAAGCGTGCGATCTGCTTCACTTCGCCGTCGAACACGGCTACGAGCTGCGGTTCATCGAGCAGATGCCCCTCGACGCGCAGCACGGCTGGGCGCGCACCGAGATGGTCACCGCGGGCGAGATCATGGAGTCCCTTCGTAAGGAGTTCACCCTCACCCCCGACCCCGCCGAGCGGGGCGGCGCCCCGGCCGAGCGCTGGGTCGTGGACGGCGGGCCCGCCGTCGTCGGGGTCATCGCCTCGGTCACCCGCCCGTTCTGCGGCGCCTGTGACCGCACCCGGCTCACCGCCGACGGCCAGATCCGGTCCTGCCTGTTCTCCCGCACCGAGACCGACCTGCGGGCGATGCTGCGCGGCGGCTGCACCGACACCGAGATCGCCGACACCTGGCGCGACGCCATGTGGGGCAAGCTCGCCGGTCACGGCATCGACGACCCGGGCTTCCTGCAGCCGGACCGCCCGATGAGCGCCATCGGGGGCTGAGGATGACGACCACCACCGTCACAGTGCGGTACTTCGCGGCGGCTCGCTCCGCGGCAGGCGTGGAGATCGAGAAGGTTCAGGTGCCCGCGGGCTCGGGCGTCGACACGCTCCTGAACGCAGTCTGCGATCTTCACGGTCCCGAGCTGTCACAGGTGCTGGAGCGTTGCAGCTTCCTGCTCGACGAGGTGGCGGTGCGGGACCGCACACTGTCGCTGGGCGACGGGGCCACGCTCGACGTGCTGCCCCCGTTCGCCGGCGGCTGAGAAGCCGGGATCGAACCTCTCCGACGAGCGGCACTCCCGTCGGACAGGTTCCGCGAGAGTGCCGCTCGTTCATCCGGGGTGGTGCGCGCTACCGGCGACTACGTCGTGGTAGCTGCGCCAGGTTCGGGCTGGTGTCGATGTCGTCCGCGCTGCCAGCAGTGCGTGCGCGACCGCGCGGGACACCACGTCGGCCGCAACGGCCTGGAGCGTGACGAGCCCGGCCAGATCGGGGCCCGGGCGGAAAGCAACCGACAACCCGAAAACCGTGTCCCCGTCCATCGCAGTGTGCACGGGCGAGAGCGCGCGGGCGAGGCCGTCGTGGCCCATCCCGGCGAGCCGGGCACATCCGGCCTTGTCGAGGGTGAGGTCGGTGGCGACCACCACGAGGGTCGTCGCTGTGCCGGGTACGGGCGGCGGGGGGTGCGCGAGGTCGCGGAGCGTGGCGAGCGCGGCCGCATCGACGTCGACGGGCGGGAACTCGCCGGGAAGCCCGACGCGCGCGCCGTGCAGCGCCCCGGTCGCGAGGTCGACCGCCGACCCCACCGCGTTGACGACGACGAGCGCCGCCACCACCGCACCCCCGTCGAGCACCGCGCTGGCCGTCCCGATACCGCCTTTGAGCCCGCCGGCGACCGCGCCGGTTCCCGCTCCCACGCCGCCCTGCGCCACCGGCCCGGCGCTCGCTGCGTCGTATGCGGCGGCGCCGGTGGAGGCGTCCGGGCGGGCACCGAAGTCACCGCCACGCCCGAGGTCGAACACGACCGCGGCCGGCACGATCGGCACCACCCCGCCGGGGACGGCGAACCCGATCCCGGCCGCCTCCAGCCGGGCCATCACCCCGTCGGCCGCGGCAAGCCCGTAGGCGCTCCCCCCGGAGAGTACGACCGCATGCAGGCGCGGCACGGTGTTGCGAGGATCGAGCAGGTCGGTCTCACGGGTACCTGGGGCCGCGCCGCGCACGTCGACGCCGCCGACGGCGCCTCCGGGAGGTACGAGCACCACGGTGGTGCCGCTGAGCCCCACCCGCGCGTGCCCGACACGCAGGCCGGGAACGTCGGTGATCGCGTTGTGGGGTCCGGGGCGCATGACCGCCATCCTCGCCCCCTGCACTCAGCGCTTGTCGACCCGGACGTCCGCGACGGGGTGACCGTCCTGGCAGCGGACCCGGACCTCCACCTTCGCGCCCTCACCCTCGAACCGGATCCGGCTGCGGTCCTCACCGGACTCGTCGTGCAACCGGTAGCCCTGGGCCGGGCTGGCCGACACCACGACGACGGTCCCACCCGTGCAGCGCGCCACGACAGTCCCGCCGGGGCTCGCGAGCACCTCGGGCGCGTTGCCCGTCGGGCAACGCGTCGACAGTCCCGTCGGGGCTCGCGAGCACCTCGGGCGCGTTGCCCGACG
>JBKJPD010000182.1:0-3638 GCA_046595345.1 Pseudonocardia sp. | reverse complement strand
CGGCGGCGACCGCGGCCGCCGCGGCGCGGCTCACCACCCCGCGGCTCACCATTGGGCACCCGGGTGCTGGCGGGCCAGGCTCTGCATCTGCGCCAGGACGTGGCCGAGCTTCTCGGTGTGCAGTCCCTGGCGCCCGCTGCGGCCGGCGATGGTGCCGATCCCGGGACGCTGAGGGCGGGTCAGCGTGGCGGCCGTGAGCACCTCGTCGAGCACGGCGTCGACCTCGGCCCTGGTATCCGCGGGATCGACCGCGACACGCGCGTCGATCAGCCGCCGCTCCACGTCGGAGGTGCGGAACAGCTCCTCGACGTAGGGCCACACCGCGTCGAGCGCGGCCTGCATCCGCTCGTGGGACTCCGCGGTGCCGTCACCGAGGCGCAATGTCCAGCGTGCGGCGTAGTCGCGGTGGTAGGTCAGCTCCTTGACGCCCTTGCCCGCGACGGCGGCGATCACCGGGTCGCGGGAGGAGAGCAGCCGGTGCAGCAGCGCGAGTCGCCAGGTGCAGAACAGCAGCAGCCGGGCGATGGCGCGGGCGAAGTCGAGCTCGTCGCCGATCTCGGCGAGCGCAACATTGCGGAACTCGGAGTCGGTGCGGAGGTAGGCCAGGTCGTCCTCGTCACGGTCGCGGCCCTCCACCTGACCGGCCCGGGCGAGCAGCACCCGGGCCTGACCGAGCAGGTCGAGCGCGATGTTGGCCAGCGCCACCTCCTCCTCCAGTTCGGGGGCGTTGCTCACCCACTCCGCGAGGCGATGGCTGCAGATCAGGGCGTCGTCGCCGAGCATCAGGCAGTACTGCGCGAGATCGGCCGCGTCGACGCCGTCGGGGACCGGGGAACCGATCTCGGCGGCCACGTCCTCGAAGCCGGTGCCGAACGCCCACTGCCCGTCGGAGCCGCGGTCCTCGGTGAGTGAGTCGTAGACGTTCTCGCCCCCGCTCACAGGTACGGCACATCCTCGGGAATCACGTAGAACGTGGGGTGCCGGTAGACCTTGTCGGCCGCCGGGGCGAAGAACGGGTCCTTCTCCGCCGGGCTGGACGCCGTGATGTGGTCGGCCTTCACGACCCAGATCGACACGCCCTCGTTGCGGCGCGTGTAGACGTCGCGGGCGTTGTGCAGAGCCATCTCGTCGTCGGCGGCGTGCAGCGAGCCCACATGGACGTGGTTGAGCCCGCGCTTCCCCCGCACGAACACCTCGTACAGCGGCCAGGACCGCCGGGTGGGGCGCTCGTTGCCCTCGGCGTTCACGCTGCGGCCTGCGCGGTACGGCGTGCCTGCTTCTCCGCGTACGCGACGGCGGCCTCGCGGACCCAGGCCCCGTCCTCGTGGGCGCGGCGCCGGTGCGCGACGCGCTGGGCGTTACACGGGCCGGAGCCGGCGATGACGGCCGTCAGCTCGTCCCAGACGGGCTGGCTGAAGTCGTGGGCGCCGCGCTCGGCGTTCCAGACCAGTCCGGGGTCGGGCAGGGTGATCCCGAGTGCGGCGGCCTGGGGAACGGTCATGTCGACGAATCGCTGGCGCAGCTCGTCGTTGGTGTGGCGCTTGATGTTCCACGCCATCGACTGCTCGGAGTTCGGCGACGCCGAATCCGGCGGGCCGAACATCATCAGCGATGGCCACCAGAACCGGTCGACGGCCTCCTGCACCATCTCGCGCTGGGCGTCGGTGCCGCGCACCATCGCAAGAAGCAGTTCGTAGCCCTGCCGCTGGTGGAACGACTCCTCCTTGCAGATCCGGATCATCGCCCGCGCGTACGGGCCGTAGGAGCAGCGGCACAGCGGCACCTGGTTGCAGATCGCGGCGCCGTCGACGAGCCAGCCGATGACCCCGATGTCGGCGTAGCTCAGCGCCGGGTAGTTGAAGATCGACGAGTACTTCTGCCGGCCCTCGATCAGCTTCTCGGTGAGCTCCTCGCGGTCGACCCCGAGGGTCTCCGCGGCGGCGTAGAGGTACATGCCGTGCCCGGCCTCGTCCTGCACCTTCGCGATCAGGATCGCCTTCCGGCGCAGGGTCGGGGCGCGGAGGATCCAGTTGCCCTCCGGCTGCATCCCGATGATCTCCGAGTGCGCGTGCTGGGCGATCTGGCGGATCAGCGTCCTGCGGTAGGCCTCGGGCATCCAGTCCCGGGGCTCGATGCGCTGATCGGCCGCGATGGTGGCCTCGAACCCCGCCGCCAGCGCCGTGTCGCCTGTTCCCGTCGTTGCCGCCATACCGCTCCTCCAACCGAATGTTCGTTTGGTTCATGGTGCCGCACGGGACGCGGGCGCGCAAGCGGCCCGGTTGCCCGAACCGCGGATCGGCACATCTCCCGACGATCACCCGTGGTGCAGTCGCACCAGACCGGCTGCTGTCGGCGTCAGGCCGCAGCGGGTCAGATAGAACGGTGCCCGCTCGGACGCGAAGTCGGCGTGCAGCCAGGTGCACCCGGCCGCGGTGGCCAGCCGCACGGCCTCGGCCACCAGCGTGCGCCCGATCCCCCGCCGCTGGAGTTCCGGCGCGACGACCGTGTCGAGCAGGAAGGCGTGCCGGTCGCCGTCCCACGCGACGTTGACGAAACCGACCATCCGCCCGTCGGAGAACGCACCCACCCAGGTGAGGCTGTGCCGGGCCAGCCGCTCGCCCCACGCCACCATCCGCGGCGTCTCCCCGAACGCGCCGGCATGCAGCAGCGAGAGTCCGACATCATCGACAGCACACCGCTCCCGGAACTCCACCGGTCCATGATCGCCGTCGACAGGCACTCCCGCAGGTGGCGACCTGCGTGGCGGCGCGCTCACCCGGATCACGACCCCGCGGCCGGAAGGATCCCCTCGAACGCGGCGCGGGTCACCTCGGCGGGCAGCGTGCAGGAGCGGCCTTGGCGCGCCCACTCCACCACCGAGTTGACCAGGCCCGAGAGCAGCCGCGCCGCCAACGCGGGCTCCACCCCCGACCGGATCTCCCCCGCGTCGACCGCCTCGCGCACGAGCGCGGCGATCTGCGCGTCGAACTCGCGGCGCCGCTCCAGTGCCCAGCGTTCGCTCTCGGTGTTGCCCCGCACCCGTAGCAGCAAGGTGACGTAGGGAAGCTCGGCCACCAGCACCTCGACCTGCCCGTGCACGATGTACCGCAGCCGGTGCAGCGGCGAGCCGCTGCGCGCGCCGTCGGAGTCGAGGATCGCGAACAGGCCGTCGAGTGCCCGCTCCAGGGCGGCCCGCAGCAGGGCCTCCTTGCCGGCGAAGTGGTGGTAGAACGACGACTTGGTGATGCCGGCAGCGCGGGAGAGGTCCTCCATCGACGTGGCGTCGTAGCCGCGGGTGATGAACTCCCCCACCGCCACCTCCAGCAGCGACTCACGCCCCTGCCCGCGGACCCGCCGCCCGGCCGTCCCGGTGCTCACGTGCGGGTCACCGGCCCTGGAACGTCGGGCGGCGCTTGGCCAGGAAGTCCGCGACCGCGGTGACGTGGTCCTCGGTGGCGGCCAGTCGCGTCTGCGCCGCACCCTCGGCGGCGAGCACAGCGGGCAGCTCGGCGACCGCACCGTGCCGGACCGCGCGCTTGACCTCGGCGTAGGCCTTCGTCGGGCCGGTGGCCAGGCGCCTGGCCAGCTCCAGCGCAGCGGGCAGCACCTCAGCGGCGGGGACGACCGCGCGGACGAGC
>JBKJPD010000371.1:0-12966 GCA_046595345.1 Pseudonocardia sp. | reverse complement strand
ACCAGATCGGCCAGGGTGAAGCCGTCGTGACACGTGACGAAGTTGATCGATGCGTACGGGCGGCGACCGTCGTCCTGGTACAGGTCGGAGCTGCCGGTGAGCCGCGCGGCGAACTCGCCGAGCGTGCCGGGCTCGCCACGCCAGAAATCGCGCACGGTGTCGCGGTACTTGCCGTTCCACTCGGTCCACAGCGGCGGGAAGTTGCCCACCTGATAGCCGCCCGGGCCGACGTCCCACGGCTCGGCGATGAGCTTGGTCTGGCTGATCACCGGGTCCTGCTGGACGAGGTCGAAGAACACGCTCAGCCGGTCGACGTCGTAGAACTCACGGGCCAGCGTGGAGGCGAGGTCGAAGCGGAAGCCGTCGACGTGCATCTCGGTGACCCAGTACCGCAGCGAGTCCATGATGAGCTGCAGGGTGTGCGGGTTGCGCACGTTGAGCGAGTTGCCGGTGCCCGTGTAGTCCATGTAGTACCGCTGGTCGTCCTCGCCGACGCGGTAGTAGGCGTGATTGTCGATGCCGCGCATCGACAGTGTGGGCCCGCGTTGGTTGCCCTCGGCCGTGTGGTTGTAGACCACGTCGAGGATCACCTCGATGCCCGCCTCGTGCAGATCGCGGACCATCGCCTTGAACTCCGTCACCTGGCTGCCCGGCCGGTTGCCCGCCATGGCGTAGGCGTGGTGCGGGGCCAGGAATGCCACGGTGTTGTAGCCCCAGTAGTTCGAGAGGCCCTTCTCCTGCAGGTGGTGGTCGTTGAGGAACTCGTGCACCGGCATGAGCTCGACGGCCGTGACGCCCAGGTTCTTCAGGTGCTCGATCATCACCGGGTGCGCCAGCCCCGTGTAGGTGCCGCGCAGGGGCTCCGGGATGTCCGGGTGCGCGATCGTCAGGCCGCGGACGTGGGCCTCGTAGATGACGGTCTCGTTGTAGGGGATCTTGGGTGTGCGGTCGTTGCCCCAGTCGAAGAACGGGTTGACCACCACCGACTTGGGGACGAACGGCGCGGAGTCGGTGTCGCTGCGGGCCTCGGGATCGGAGAACGGGTAGCCGAACACGGCCTCATCCCACTTGACCGGGCCATCGACGGCCTTGGAGTAGGGATCGATGAGCAGCTTGTGCGGGTTGCACCGCAGGCCCTGCTCGGGCTCGTGCGGTCCGTGGACCCGGAAGCCGTAGCGCTGCCCCGGCTCGACGTTGGGGAGGTATCCGTGCCAGACGAACCCGTCGACCTCGGTGAGCGCGACCCGCGACTCCTCGCCGCCCTCGCTGAACAGACACAGCTCCACCCGCTCGGCGGCTTCGGAGAAGATCGCGAAGTTCGTCCCGGATCCGTCGTAGGTGGCCCCCAGGGGATAGGCGTGACCCGGCCACGGCCGCATGAGGTCCTCCGGTGTCTCGTCGGGCACTTCAGTCGGTCGCGGGCTCGGCCCGCCGCCGGAGATTACCGGGGGTCCCCGACAGCCGCCGGATGCGACCCGCTCCCGCTGCCCGTCATCCCAGGCGCGGCGGGAAGCCGCCCGTCGCGATCGGACCCCACCGGGTGGGGGTGATCCGGATCAGTGCCTTGCCCTGGGCGGTCATGGCCTCGCGGTAGGCGTCCCAGTCGGAGTGCTCGCCCGAGATCGACCGGAAGTACTCGACCAGCGGTTCGACGGCGTCGGGCAGCGTGAGCAGCTCCGCGTCCCCCTCGACCTGAACCCACGGGCCGTTGAAGTCCTCCGACAGCACCACGACGGCCGCCTTGCCGTGGCGGGCGACGTTGGACGACTTGGCCCGTTCCGGATAGGTGGCGATGACGATGCGGCCCTCGGAATCGAGGCCGGAGGTGACGGGGGAGCCCTGCCACCCGCCGTCGTTGCGCGGGGTCAGAAGGATCACATGGTGGCGGGGACGGAGGAACTCGAGGAGCTCGGCGCGGTCGACGCTGGTGTTCGTTGCGATGGTTCGGGCCATGTAACCGACCTTAACCAGATAGTGTCCGCACCGATGAGCACCCTCTTCACGAAGATCATCGACGGTCGCATCCCGGGCCGGTTCGTCTGGTCCGACGACGTTGCCGTCGGATTCCTGTCGATCAACCCGCTCGGCCCGGGCCACACGCTGGTGGTACCCCGAGCGGAGGTCGACCACTGGGTCGACGCCGACGCAGAGTTGCTCGCGCGCCTCACCGCCGTGGCGCACACGATCGGCACGGCCGTGCGCACCGTGTGGCAGCCGCCCCGGGTCGGCCTGTTGGTCGCCGGCTTCGAGGTGCCGCACCTGCACCTGCACGTCTTCCCCGCGTGGGAGATGGCGGCCTTCGACTTCACCAACGCCGCCCCGTCCGTCGATGCCGCGGAGCAGGACGCGCATCGCGACGCCCTGCGGACCGCACTGCGCGCCGCCGGGCACGGCGCGCACGTTCCGGACTGAGCGCGTGCAGCTGGTACTCGTCCGCCACGCGCTGCCGGAACGCATCCGCGGCGTGAGCCCAGCTCCGGCCGACCCACCGCTCACCGAGCTGGGGGAGCGGCAGGCCGCGCGGCTGGTCGCAGCGTTGGGCGCCGACGTGGCCGGGATCTACACGAGCCCGCTGGCGCGCGCCCGCGGTACCATGGCCCCACTGGCCGTCGCGCTCGGCCGCGACCCACAGGTGGTCGACGACCTGCGGGAGTATGACGCCGACGCCCGCCACTACGTGCCGGTACACGAGATGGCCCGGCTCGACCCACCGGCCTGGGAGCGGATGCTGGCGGGACTGTTGCCCGAGTACGTGGATGTCGCGGCGTTCACCGCACGGGTCGGCGCTGCACTCGAGGCGATCATCGCGGCGCACCCCGGTCGGGAGACGGTCGTCGTCGTGGCCCACGCCGGGGTGGTGAACTGCTGGCTGGCGCACCTGCTGGGGCTCGGTCGCCCGCTCGCTTTCCCGTTGGACTATGCCGGGATCACGCGGGTGATCGCGGGCCGGGACGGTCGCCGTGCGGTGTGGACCGTCAACGAGATCGGGCACGTGGCCGACCTGCTTGCCATCACCTGATCGGGTGTCCCCCAGATGGTGATAGCCGGATACGGATCGGCGGATGACGATGCACTTTGCTGCCCGGGCGCGGACGACTTCCTACGCTCGGTCCACCGGCCGAGGAGGGACGACCGTGATGCGCGCTGATCCACCGGTCGCCGGTGGCCTCGGTCAGGTCTTCCGGGTGCCGGGATTCCGGGCGATCTGGGCTGCTGAGCTGTTCTCGGTGGCGGGTGACCAACTGGCCAGGGTCGCACTGACCGTTCTGGTGTTCGACCGGACCGGGTCGGCCGCGTGGGCGGCCGGGACCTATGCGCTGACGTTCCTGCCCGCGCTGCTCGGCGGGGTCCTGCTCTCCTGGATCGCCGACCGGTTCCGCAGGCGCGAGGTGATGATCGGCTGTGACGTGCTGCGGGCCGCGCTGGTCGCGGCGATGGCCGTGCCGACCTTGCCGCTGTGGGCGCTGTGCTCGCTGCTCGTGATGGTGGTCCTGCTCGGCTCCCCGCATACGGCTGCGCAGGGTGCGCTGATGCCCGAGATCCTCCCCGGTGAGATGTACGAGCGTGGCCTGGCGGTCCGCCAGATCACCGCCCAGGCGGCGCAGCTCGTCGGCTTCGCCACCGGCGGGATACTGGTCGCAGCGACCAGCCCGTCGTTCGCTCTGCTGGTCGATGCGGCCACGTTCGCCGTGTCCGCGGTGGTCGTGCGGATCGGCGTCGCCGATCGAGCCCGACCCGGCGCCGCGGTGGGCTCGACCGGCGACGGTGGTGGCCCGCGTGGCGTGCTCGCGGGCATCGTCGCGATCGCGACCGACCCCCGACGGCGGGCGCTGGTGCTCCTCGCGTGGCTCGTCGGCTGTTATGTCGTTCCCGAGGCGCTCGCCGCGCCCTATGCGGCCGAGCTCGGAGCGGGCCCCGCCGTGGTCGGGCTGCTGATGGCGGCCGACCCGCTGGGGAGCGTGTTCGGGGCCTGGATCTTCATCCGGTTCGTCCCCGCCCCGGTGCGCGCCCGCATCGTGGGGGTGCTCGCCGTGCTTGCGGGGCTGCCGCTCGTGCTGATGATGTTCCGGCCCGGACTCCCGATCACCCTGCTGCTCTGGGGGATCTCGGGCATGTTCTCGACGGCGTACCTGCTTCAGACGCAGGCGTCCTTCGTCCGGGCGACCCCCGACGCCGGCCGTGGCAGCGCCATCGGCGTTGCGGCGTCGGGAATCATCGCCGCCCAGGGTGTCGCCGTGTTCCTCGGCGGCTATCTTGCCGATGTCTGGAGTCCGGGCACCGCCATCGCGGTGGCGGGGGGGACCGGATCGGTGCTCGCTCTCGGTGGCGCCGTGGCCTGGCACCTGGCGAGCAGGGCGGACCGTGACCCGGTGCGAAGCACCCGGTCACGGCGACCGTCCGCTGAACCGCCGGCTCTGCGCCGATCGGTCCCTTAGTTCTCCTCAGCCCCAGCTGTGTCCGCGCACGGTCGGCTCCTCTCGGATATGTCGATGTACGGGCCGGTTCGTCCCACGGGATTCTCGCGGCGCGGACCGGTGTCGTGGGCAAACACACGTTGATCAGCACGAATGGGTATGTCAGTCGTCGTGATTCCCCACCGGAATCACGACACCGCGTCATGTCGATGCGGGATGAAAACCCGTCCGGGTGGCAGGGGGCATCACCGTGCACTATCCTTTCAGACGCTCGTCAACTTGAGGACCGGGAGCTCGAATGGCGTCAAATTCCGCCGGTCGGAGTGCGCAGGCCACCCCGGTACGCCGGTGGGACGTTCGCCGGTGGCCGATGTGGGAGATGGCGCCGGGCCTCGCCACGTCCGTCCTCCTGGTCGAGATCACCGCCGTCGCCCTGGTGTCGGCCAGTGTGGTGAACGGACCGCCACCGGTCGGTATCGCGCTGGTTCATGCGGGAATCCTCCTCGGCCTCGGCGTTCTGCACACCGAGGCCGTGGTCGGGGTCGAGCGGATGAGGCGCCGTGTGGCGACCCCGCACCATGTGGACCTGAGTTCGGTGTGGATCTTCGCTGCGGCCGTGGTCCTGCCGTCCGCGGTCGCTGCGCTCGTGGCGACCGCACTGTTGACCTACATATGGTGCCGGACAGGACGCCCGCGGGTTCCGCTCTATCGGCAGAACTTCACCACCGCGACGATGGTGCTCGCCTGTGTGGCGGCGTCGTCGGTCGTCGCCCGGACCGGCGGGGGAGGCCTCCCGGCGCTGGGCGGTGCGGATCTTCTCTCGCTCGGACTGGCGCTCCTGCTGTTCACCACGGTGAACAGCGCGCTGATCGCCGGCGCCATCGCGATGAGCACTCCGCAGCCCGCGGCCGCCACGATCTTCGGGCACTGGGACGACAACGTGCTCGAGATGGCCACCCTCTGCCTCGGGGCGCTCGTCGCGGTCGCATTGATGGTCAATCCCTGGCTGGTCGTCCTGGCCCTCCCTCCGTTGCTGGTGCTGCACCGGTCGGTGCTGGTCCGCCACCTCGAGGAGGTGGCCATCACCGACACGAAGACCGGGTTGCTGAACTCCGGCGCCTGGCACGCCCAGGCCGAGAGTGCGCTGCGGCGGGCGGGTCGTCCCGGTCGATCACGTGCCGTGCTGGTGCTCGACCTCGATCACTTCAAGGCCGTCAACGACACCTACGGACACCTCGCCGGGGATCAGGTCCTCGCGGCCGTCGCGAGCGCCGTGGCCTCGGAGGTGCGGGACGAGGACCTCGTGGGTCGGTTCGGGGGCGAGGAGTTCGTGATCCTGCTCGTCGGCAAGGACGGTGGCGCGGATGAGGAGTTCACGGCGGTGGCCGAGCGGATCCGGCGCAGGGTCGCCGCGCTGCGTGTCGAGATCAGCACGCCCGACGGTCCGCTGACGGTCGCGGGGCTGAGCGTCTCGGTCGGTGGGGTCGTGTGCCCCGCCGAGGGTGGCGATCTGCTGGGGCTGCTCCAGTTCGCGGACACCGCCCTCTATGCCGCCAAGCGCGCCGGGCGCAACGTCGTCCGGTTCGGCGCCGCGCGGCGCGTGACCTCGCCGCGCGCCGTGGGTGAGGCGACCGCCGGTCTGGGGTGAGGCGGCCGCGTGAGATTGACTCACAGTCAGTCCAGCTCGCCCAAGTCCACTCGCATGAGGGATCGCGTTCGCGCTGACACACAGTCGGGGGGTCACTATCCTCGCACTGGGACACCGGTTCGGTATCGGGGAATGGGGCGCGGACAATGATCGGTCCGATGCTCGGCGGCCCATCGGGCTGGGCACTGTGGAAGCTCCCCGCACGGGCCGTCGTGGTAGTGCTCGCCGTCGAGGTCATCGCGGTTGGTGTCGTCGCGGCCGGTGCGGGCGTCCCCGCGGTCTCCGACCTCGCGCTCGCCGGTTTCGTGGCGCTGCTGAGCCTTGTGCACACCGAGCTCGCCACCGGCATCGAACGGATCCGCCGCCGCACCGCCGCGACGTCCTACTTCGACCTCAGCTCGGTCTGGACCTTCGCCGCCGCATTGCTGCTTCCCCCCGTGTTGACCGCGGCCCTCATCGGGATCGTGTACGCGCACCTCTGGCAGCGGGTATGGCGGCCGGCGAAGGTGCCCCTCTACCGGCACATCTACACCACTGCCACCGTGGTGCTCGCGGCCACGGCGGCCCACGCGGTCGTGCGGGCCATGGGCGGGCTGCCGACGGGCTCCGACGACATCGTCGGTGTACTCGGGATCGGGCTTGCGGTGCTCGTCTACGTCACGGTGAACACCGCGTTGGTCGCCGGGGCGATCTCGCTGAGCAGTGGCGATGTGAGTGTCCACGACCTGCTCGGCCGTTGGGACGACAACGCCCTCGAGATCGCGACGCTGTGCATGGGGGCGCTGGCTGCCGTCGCCCTGGGCGCGGCCCCGGGCCTGGTCGCGCTCGCACTGCCGCCGATCCTGGTGCTGCACCGCGCCGTGCTGGTCCGCCAGCTCGAGGAGGTGGCGAGCACCGACGCCAAGACCGGGCTGCTCAACGCCGGGGCCTGGCAGATCCAAGCCACCCGCGCGATGTGCCGCGGCCAGCGCACCGGTGCGGGAGCGGCGGTCCTGATCCTCGACCTCGACCACTTCAAGGATGTCAACGATGTCTACGGTCACCTCGCAGGTGACGATGTGCTCGAGGCCGTCGCGGCGGAGCTCCGGGCAGGTGTCCGCGGGCACGATGTCGTCGGCCGGTTCGGCGGTGAGGAATTCGTGGTGCTGTTGCCCGACCTACCCGCCGGGCCCGGCGGTCAGGCCGAGCTGGCAGCGGTGGCCGAACGCCTGCGTCGCCGGGTCGAGTGCCTCGGTGTGGCCGTCGATACGGCCGATGGTTCGCTCACCATCACCGGCCTGACGATCTCGATCGGCGGGGCGTCGGTCCCGGCGGACGGGAGCAGCCTGGAACAGGCGCTCAGAGCTGCCGATACGTCGCTGTACGCGGCCAAGCGCAGCGGCCGCAACCTGGTGCACTTTGCCAGGTCCGGGGAGGCCGGGTTACCGGAGATCCCTACGCCGCGCAGCCCTGAACCTGACCTGCGCGGCGCCGAAGCAGATGTCGTGACTACCCGCAAGTCCTCGCGCTGAGTCGTGCGCGGGCTGCGGGCCGGGTGCATCCGTAAGCTGAGGCAGTGACCGTGTTGCGATCCGTCCGTGGCCCGGCCGACCTCAAACGGCTCGGGGTCGACCAGCTCAGCACGCTGGCCGCCGAGATCCGCCGGGAGCTGGTGACCTCCGTGTCCCGCACCGGTGGGCATCTCGGGCCCAACCTGGGGGTCGTCGAGCTGACCATCGCGCTGCACCGGGTGTTCGACTCCCCGCGTGACACGCTGATCTGGGACACGGGCCACCAGGCCTACGTCCACAAGATGCTCACCGGCCGCCAGGACGGCTGGGAGCGGCTCAAGAAGACCGGTGGGCTGTCGGGTTACCCGTGCCGCGCCGAGAGTGAACACGACCACGTCGAGAACAGCCACGCGTCCACGTCGCTTTCCTGGGCCGACGGCATCGCCCACGCGTATGCGCTGACCGGCCAGCAGCGCCAGGTCGTCGCCGTGATCGGTGACGGCGCGCTCACCGGCGGCATGGCCTGGGAGGCGCTGAACAACATCGCGGCAGCCAAGGACCGCAACGTCGTCATCGTGGTCAACGACAACGGCCGCTCCTACGCCCCGACGATCGGTGGCATCGCCGATCGGCTCGCGTCGATGCGGTTGCGGCCCGGCTACGAGCGCGTGCTCGAGGTGGGCAAGAACGCGTTGGCCCGCACCCCGGTGGTCGGCGGCACCCTCTACGCAGGCCTGCATGCGCTCAAGGCGGGTGTCAAGGACGCGCTGAGCCCGCAGGAGCTGTTCTCCGACCTCGGTCTCAAATACTTCGGACCCGTCGACGGTCACGACATCGTGGCGATGGAGTCGGCGCTGCGCCGGGCCCGGCGCTTCGGCGGGCCGGTGATCGTGCACGCCGTCACCCGCAAGGGCAACGGCTACCCGCCTGCGGAGAACGACGACGCCGAGCAGATGCACAGCCCGGCGGCGTTCGACCCGGAAACCGGCCTGCCGGTCGGGCCGGCATCGGTGGGCTGGACCAGCGTGTTCGCCACCGAGATGGTGGCGATCGGCGCGCGCCGCCCCGACGTCGTCGCCATCACCGCGGCGATGCTCGGACCCACCGGGCTGGCGCCGTTCGCGGCGGAGTTCCCCGAGCGGTGCTTCGATGTCGGCATCGCCGAGCAGCACGCGCTGACCTCCGCGGCCGGCCTCGCCGCGGGCGGGCTGCACCCCGTCGTCGCGCTGTACTCCACGTTCCTCAACCGCGCCTTCGACCAGCTCCTGATGGATGTTGCACTGCACCGGCAGGCCGTCACGCTGGTCCTCGACCGGGCCGGGGTCACCGGCAGCGACGGTCCGTCGCACAACGGCATGTGGGACCTGTCGATCCTCGGGATCGTGCCCGGAATGCGCGTCGCCGCCCCACGCGATGCCGCGACGTTGCGCGAGGAGCTCGCCGAGGCCGTCGCGGTCGACGACGGGCCCACCGCCATCAGGTTCCCGAAGGGTGCGGTCATCGAGTCGGTGCCGGCGCTGCGCAGGGTCGCCGGGGTGGATGTGCTGCACGAGCCCGCTGCACCGGAGGACCCCGAGGTGCTGATGGTGTGCGTCGGGGCGTTCGGGGAGTTGGGCGTCGCGGCTGCGCTGCGGCTGGCGCAACAGGGCGTCGCAGTCACGGTGGTCGACCCGCGGTGGGTCCTGCCGGTGCCCGACGCGCTCGTCGACATGGTGCGCGCGCACCGGCTCGTCGTCACCGTGGCCGACAGTGGCCGCCACGGTGGGTTCGGCTCGGCGCTCTCCGACGCGCTGCGGGCAGCCGAGTGCGACGTCCCGCAGCGTGATCTCGCGATCCCGCAACTCTTCCTCGACCACGGCAGCCGCGTCGATGTGCTGGCCGCCATCGGACTCACCGTGCAGGACGTCGCACGGCGGGTCACGGAGTGGGCTGCCGCCCTTCCCGCTGCCGCCCTTTCCGCTGTGGCTCGTCCCACTGTGTCCCTTCCCTCTGTGTCCCTTCCCTCTGTGTCCCTTCCCGGTGCCGCGCTGGCGGCGGCGCCGATCAACCTCCCTTCCGAGAATCAGGCGCGCTGATGCGAGTACTCATCGTCGAGGACGAGCGGCCGCTGGCCGACGCTGTGGCCAGGGGACTGCGCCGCGAGGGAATGGCCGTCGACGTGGCCTACGACGGTCACTCCGGCCAGGAGAAGGCCATGATCACCCGCTATGACGTGGTGGTGCTGGACCGTGACCTGCCGGGGATGTCGGGCGACGCGCTGTGCGCGGAGATCGTCGCGTCGGGAGTCACCACCCGGGTGCTCATGCTGACGGCCAGCGGCACGCTCGCGGACAAGGTCGACGGCCTGTCGCGCGGCGCCGACGACTACCTCGCCAAACCATTCGACTTCCCCGAGCTGGTGGCCCGCTGCCGCGCTCTCGGGCGTCGCGCCACGCCGGCCGTGGCCCCGATGCTCGTTGCCGGAGATGTGGCCCTCGACCCGTCGAAGCGCACCGTCCACCGCACGGAGCAGCTCGTCGAGCTCACCCGCAAGGAGTTCGGCGTGCTGGAGGTCCTTCTCTCGGCCGGAGGAGCCGTGGTGAGCAGCGAGGAGCTGCTGGAACGCGTGTGGGACGAGAACGCGGACCCGTTCACCACCACGGTTCGGGTGACCGTGATGACGTTGCGCAAGAAGCTCGGCGACCCCGGCGTGATCGAGACAGTGGTGGGCGCCGGGTACCGGGTTCCGGCCGCAGGCTGAGCCGATGATGGTTGGGGCCTGATGATGGTCGGGGCCCGATGACGGCAGGTCGCCGTACCGGGTTGCGGCCGCGGTTGACCATGGTCAGTACTGCACTGGTGGCGCTGGTCAGCGGTCTGCTGCTGTGGCTGGGCTGGCTGCTGGTCGGTGGGGTGGCCCGTTCGGTGCCGGCACTACCTGCGGGCAGCGCGGTGCGGGTGGGCGACCGGGTGGTGCCGGCCGAGCAGCTCAGCGAGGCCCTCGGCGTCGCCGCCCAGAACGAGGTGCTCCGGGCCGGGTTGGTCGCCTTCCCTCTGCTGGTGCTCGCCGCTGCGGTGATCTCCTGGATGCTGGTGGGACGCGTACTCGGCCCGCTGCACGCCGTCACCGCGACGGCGCGTCGGCTGACCGTGGATTCTCTGGACACCCGCACGGGTGTGCATGACGCCCGTGGTGAGGTCGCCGAGCTCGCCGCGGGCTTCGACGCGATGCTCGACCGGCTGCAGTCCGCGTTCGACGCGCAGCGCCGGTTCGTGGCCAACGCGAGCCACGAACTGCGCACCCCGCTGTCGGTGCTGCGCACCGAAGTGGACGTGACGCTGTCCGATCCCACCGCCGACATCGACGAGCTGCGCCGGATGGGCGAGGTCGTGCGTGACGCCACCCGCCGCGCCGACGACCTGGTGGAGGGACTGCTGCTGCTCGCCCGCGCCGAGGGGGCAGAGCTCGCCGGGGTACCGGTCGACCTGGCCGACACGGTGGTGCCGGCGCTGGCCGCGGTCCGCGGTGATGCCGACCGTCGCCGACTGCGCATACAGGTACACACATCGCCTGCCCCGACGTACGGCGACCCGGTGCTGCTGGAGCGGGTGGCGGGCAACCTGCTGGAGAACGCCGTGCGGCACAACGTCACGGGCGGTTGGGTGGAGGTGTGGATCGGGATCACGGCCGGTTCGGCCGAGCTGAGGGTGGCCTCCAGCGGTGCCGTCGAGGTTCCCCCCGAACGGGTGGCAGAGCTGTTCGAACCCTTCCGCCGCGGCCCGGTGGAGCGCACCGCAGCGGTCCCGGGCTCCGGGCTGGGCCTGTCGATCGTCCGCGCGATCGTCTCTGCGCATGCCGGCACGGTGACAGCGGACCCGGTACCCGGCGGCGGCCTGACGGTGACGGTGTGCCTGCCGCGCTGATCGTGGCCCAGAACAATCGTGGCCCGGAATCAGGCGCTCAGCTCCGCACCTTGAGCGCTGCCTCCAGCACCGGGGTGAGGAGCTCTGCCTGCCAGTTGCGGGCGCCCCCGCTGCGCATCGCCCCCGCTACGTCGCCGTCGGCCGGCGGGGTCCAGCAGAGGCGGCGCAGCAGATCGGGCTGGAGCAGGTTCTCCACCGGCACCGTCCACTGCGCGCTCACCTCGGCCAGCCCCGCGCGGGCCGCGGCGAGGCGGGCGGCCGCGTCCGGGTCGCGGTCGGCCCAGCGCGCCACCGGCGGCGGGCCGTCGTGCTGCAGGGAGGGCCGGGGCAGGTCGGCGACGTCCAGCGCGGCGGCATACTGGAGCGCGGCGAACCAGTAGCTGGTCAGGCGGCGCTGTGAGCGACCGCGGAACACCGGCATCGCGCCCAGCGCCTCGGCCGACTCCGGCGCCGTGACGGCCGCGTCGACGACGGCAGCGTCGGGCAGCACCCGGCCCGGCGCGATGTCGCGCTCGGCGGCGAGCCGGTCGCGGGCCTCCCACAATGCCCGGACGGCGGCCAGGGCACGGGGCTTGCGCAGACTGTGGATGCCGGACGTGCGCCGCCACGGTTCGAACCGCGGCGTTGGCGGCCCGGCGGTGCGGACGGCCTCGAACTCCTCGTGCGCCCACTCCAGCTTGCCCTGCTCGGCGAGCAGCCCGGCCAGCATGTCGCGCAGCTCGACGAGCACCTCGACGTCCAGCGCCGCGTAGACCAGCCAGTCCTCGGGAAGGGGGCGTTTCGACCAGTCCGCGGCCCCGTGCCCCTTCTCCAGGGACAGGCCCAGCATGTTTTCGACGAGTGGGCCGAGCCCCACCCGGGGAAGCCCGGCGAGCCGTCCGGCCAGTTCGGTGTCGAACAGCGCCGACGGGGCGAGCCCGACCTCGGCGAGACAGGCCAGATCCTGGTTGGCCGCGTGCAGCACCCACTCCGGTCCGGCCAATGCCGGCGCGAGCTCGGACAGGTCGCTGCCCAATGGGATCGGGTCGATCAGCGCTGTGCCCGCGCCTGCGCGACGCAGCTGAACGAGGTACGCGCGCTGGGAGTAGCGGAAGCCCGACGCCCGCTCGGCGTCGACGGCGATCGGACCGGTGCCCGCCGCGAACTCCGCCGCGGTCCGGATCAGTGCAGTGCGGTCGACGACGACCGCGGCAAGCCCGTCGGCGGGTCGCAGGAGCGGGACCGGCGCGGGTGCCTCGAGGTCGTCGTCGAGTGGTTCAGGCGTCAGCGGATGACCCCAGCCCGCATCGCGAGTGCCACCATCTGGGCGCGATCACCCGTGCCGAGCTTGCGCCCGATCCGGGACAGGTGGCTCTTCACGGTGAGAGCGGAGAGGGTCAGCGCCTCGCCGATCTCCTTGTTGGACTGCCCGTCCGCCACCAACTGCAGTACCTCCACCTCGCGCGCCGAGAGCTCACGCGGAGTGTTGTCGGTGCCCGCGACCCGGGTGCCGGTGGCCAGTAACGGGGCC
>JBKJPD010000324.1:0-9410 GCA_046595345.1 Pseudonocardia sp. | reverse complement strand
GACGATGCTCCACCCGACCGCCGCCAGCGCGCCCCGGGTGGAGGGCCACGCCTGCTCGCGGTCACCCAGCCGCGCCAGCTCCGCGAGGTATACCCCGAGCACGAACCCGAGGAGCAGCCCCACGATCGGCACGACAAAGAAGCCGACGATCCCGAGTGCCGCGCCCAGGGCGATCGTCCGCCCCGGCACGCCCGCGTCGCGCAGTCGGCGCCCGGGCAGCAGGTACTTCGCCACGCTGCCGACCACCACGATCGCGGTGACGATGCCGAGCACGGTCCAGCCCAGCGCGTCACCACGCGGGACGGCCCACACCGCAACCCCCGCGAGCACGAGGATGACCCCGGGCAGCACCGGCACCACGACGCCGGCGATGCCCACCACGATCAGCACAGCGGCGATCAGCGTTTCGACACCCACCCGCCGATGATGGCACGGTGATCGCCGCGAGATGCGCGTCGACGTTGATCGAACCGCGGCGGATCCGGACGTGTCGCGGCGATCTCCACCCCAGCTGGGCCGACGGCCCCGGGACGACGACGCTATGCCGGCAGGCGGGCTGCGAGCACGACGACGTCGTCACCGGTGTCGGTGTCGGACTCCGAGAGCAATCCATCACAGAACTTGGCGAGGGACCGGTCCACCAACGTCTCGGTGAGTGCCAGCAGCCGGGCCATGCCGTCGTCGAGGTGCCCGTGCCGCTGCTCCACCAGCCCGTCCGTGCACAGCACGAGCGTGCTGCCGCGCGGCAACCACGCCGACCCGTCGACGCGAGGTGCGCGGGCGTTCACCCCGAGCACCAGCCCCGCACCCCCATCGAGCTGCCGGGCCCCCGCACCCGGCACGAGCAGGATCGGCGGCACATGCCCTGCGCTGCACCAGGTGAACTGCGCGCCGTCACTGCCGGGGCGCAGGCGGCCGTAGAGCAGCGTGGTGAAATCGGTGATCGCCAGCGCCGCGATGAGCTCGTCGAGCCTGGCGACGGCCGCGCTCGGCGCGAGAGACTCGGCCATCGCGACACCGCGGAACATGCTGCGCAGCTGCCCCATGACCGCGGCGGCCTCGAGGTCGTGGCCGACGACGTCGCCGACGACCAGCCCGAGATCACCCCCGGGCAGGGTGAACGCGTCGTACCAGTCGCCGCCGACCTCCAGATCGTCCAGCGCAGGCTGGTAACGGGCCTCGACCTCGACGTCTGAACGTCGCGGCGGGTCGCTGAGCATCGCCTGCTGGAGGGTGAGCGAGGCCCGCCGGGTCACCTGGAACCGCTGGGCCTGCTCGACGGCCGTCGACGCACGACCGGCCAGTTCCGTGACGAACTCCAGATCCTCGTCGTTGTAGCGGCGCCGGTCACCCCAAGCGATGAAGGCCAGCGCCGCCACGACCGTGCCGCCGGAGAGGATCGGGGCGATCATCGTCGAGTGCAGGCCGAGGTCCCGTTCCCAGCGGGCGATGTCGGCGGAGCGGGCCCACCGCTGACCCGCCGGCAGCGGGTGCTCGAGCAGGATGGGCGTTCTCGTCCGGCACAGCTGCGCGAACGGGTGGTCGTCGGAGTAGCGGAACGCGCCCGGAGTCGGTTCGCCGGTGTGCGGAGGCTCCTCGACCCGCCGAACGAGGCGGCGCCCGGTGATGGGGCCACCCGGCACGAGCGGGTCGAGGAGGTGGACCGTGTAGGCGTCCGCGAAGGCGGGCACGACTATTTCGGCGAGGGCCTGCAGCTCGGACTCGGGATCGAGCCCCCGGTTGACGGCGGCGGTCGCCCGCGCCAGTAGCTCGAGCCGGGTCCGCGCCTGTACCTCGGCCTCGATGTCGGTCTCCGCGCCGATCCACTCCACCACGCGGTCGCCGAGCATCACCGGTACCGCCCGCACCCGGAAGTGCCGGTACTCCCCGCGGGCCGTGCGCAGCCGGCTCACGTGCTGATAGGGAACGCCCGCCCGGACGGCGATGGTCCAGGTCCGCTCGGTCTCCGACCGGTCGTCGGGATGAACGGCGGCGAGATATCCCCCGGCGAGGTACCGGCGCACGGACTGTCCGGTGATGGCCCGGTAGCTCGGCGAGTCCACCACGACCAGGCCCTCCACGTCCCGGGTCCAGACCGCCGCGCTGGTGGCGTCGACCAGGCTCTGGTGTCGGGTGAGCTCGTACTGCCGCACGGCGGAGAGCTCGGCCAGTTCGCTCGCCGTGCGCTCGGATTCGGTGATGTCGACGAACACGTCGCCCACCCCGACCACGTTGCCTGCCTCGTCGAAGACGGGGTAATAGTTCATCTGCCACACCTGGTGGGGGCCGGTGCCATGCCAGAGACGCCCCTCGATGCGCACCCGCCGGGGCTCGCCGGTGCGGATCACCTCCCGGCACACCGCCGAGAACTGCGGTCCGCAGGGCTCACCGTGCACCTCGTCGATGGTCCGGCCGACGCGCTCGTCGATCGTGCCGCCGTTGATCGCCACGACGGACGAGCTCACGCGCTGGTAGCGCAGCTCGGTGTCGACGTAGGTGAACCCGAGCGGGGAGTTGTCGAACAGACCTTCCAGGAGGCGATCCACGGCACCTCCTCCATCGACCGGCGGCCCGATCCCTGACCGGCGCCATATTATGCCTGGTCCCGGGCCATCTGGGAGTCCGGATTCCGGGAGGCGACCGGAGCGGCAAGCCGAACTCGCGCCACAACGCCACGAATCCTGACCCGGTCCGCGCGCAACCGGCCGCCGCCTCGGGAGTGCCGCCCGGAGTGCGCATCGCGCGCACTCCGGTACCGACTCGCGCGCACCTGCGTACCGACTCGCGGGGCGGGTCAGGGGCCGGTGAAGGGCACCAGGTCGTCGGCGTGGACGACCTCGCGGCGCTGCTCGGGGGCGAGGTCGAGAGACCGGCGGCCGATCAGGTCGGGCAGTTCCGTCGCGTCGAAACCCACCACCCCGCGTGCCACGACCACGCCGTAGGGGCCGACGAGGTCCACCACGTCGCCCGCAACGAAGTCGCCGGAGATCCCGTGGATACCCGCGGCCAGCAGCGACCGCCTGCGGTCGATCACCGCGGCGACCGCGCCCGCGTCGAGATCCAGGCGCCCCCGCACATCGGCGGCATAGCGCAGCCAGAACTTCCGAGCGGACATCCGGCGACCGGACGGGCGGAACGCCGTGCCAACCGTCGGGCCGTCGACCGACGTCACCAGCGCGGACGCGACGTCGGCGGCCGCCGCGAGCAGCACCGGGATACCCGCCGCCGCCGCCATCGAGGCCGCGGTGATCTTGGTGGCCATCCCGCCGCGGCCGAGGCTCGCCACGCCGGGCCTGGCGACCTGCACCGACTCGAGGACCCCGGGCTCGTCGACGTCGGGGAGCAGGGTGGCACCGGGGCGCCGAGGGTCGCCGTCGTAGAGCCCGTCGACGTCGGAGAGCAGCACCAACCCCTCGGCCCCGATGAGGTGCGCCACGAGGGCCGCGAGCCGGTCGTTGTCACCCACCCGGATCTCGTCGGTGGCGACCGTGTCGTTCTCGTTGACCACCGGCAGCACTTCGAGCCCGAGCAGGCGCTCCAGTGTTCGCTGGGCATTGCGGTAGTGGGCGCGGCGGATCATGTCGTCGGCAGTGAGCAGCACCTGCCCGATCGCCTGCCCGTACCGGCCGAACGACGTCGCGTAGGCCTGCGCGAGCAGCAGTTGACCGACGGCGGCGGCCGCCTGCTGGGTGGCGAGGTCGCGAGGACGGCGGGTCAGCCCCAGCGGCACGAGTCCCGCCGCGATCGCGCCCGAGGACACGAGCACGACCTGGCTCCCATCGGACCGGCGCTTCGCCAGCGCGTCGACGAGGGTGTCGAGCCGTCGCTGGTCCAGCCCTCCGCCGAGGCTGGTCAGCGACGAGGAGCCCACCTTGACGACGATCCGCCGCGCCGCGCCGAGCTGCCGGCGTGCGCTCACCGCGCGGTGTCAGGTTTCGACACAACGGGTTCGTCCCAAACCCCCTCGTCCCAGGGGTTCTCGGCAGCGACCGGCGCCGGCTGCACGTCGATGTCGTCGGCGAGTTCCGCATCGGATCGCGGCACGCGGCGGTCGATCCGGGCGGCCTTGCGCACGTAGGCGGGCACCCGGTCGTCCTGCTCGAGGCGACGGTCGGTGCCGCGGCCCGACATCAGCACCGCGACGCCCGCCGGGGTGCTGGGCTCCCACTCGAACTGGACGTCGCCGACGGTGACGGGCGCGCCGCGTCTGGCCCCGGCCCGGGCCAGGGCCTCCTCGACACCGAGGCGGGCCAGCCGGTCGGCGAGGTAGCCGACGGCCTCGTCGTTGTCGAAGGCGGTCTGGCGGATCCAGCGTTCCGGACGCGCGCCGCGGACGATGAAGCCGCCGACCTCCTCGGGATCGAGCTCGACGGTGAAGCCGGAGTCGTCGACGGCCGTCGGCCGCAGCACCGTCCGGGTGGCCTCGACGACGGGCTGGGCGGCGCGGTAATCGCGCACCTGCGCGGCCATCGCGAACGTCAGCTCCCGCAGGCCCGCGTGGGTGGCCGTGGAGATCGCGTAGACCGGCCAGCCGAACCGCTCAGTGATGTCGGACGCGACGAGCTCGGCCATGTCGGCTGCGTCCGGCACATCGATCTTGTTCAACGCGACGAGGCGAGGACGGCTGGAGAGCTCTCCACCCAGCGCCGGGGTGTAGCGGGCGAGCTCGTCCTCCAGCGCCTGGATGTCGGAGAGCGGATCGCGGTCGGGTTCGAACGTGGCGCAGTCCACGACGTGCACGAGCACCGAGCAGCGCTCGATGTGGCGCAGGAAGTCCAGACCGAGCCCGCGGCCCTCCGAAGCGCCGGGGATCAGCCCCGGCACGTCGGCGACGGTGTAGACCTCCTCGCCCGCGCTGACCACCCCGAGCTGCGGGACGAGCGTGGTGAACGGGTAGTCGGCGATCTTCGGGCGGGCCGCTGACACCGCTGCCACCAGCGACGACTTGCCTGCCGAGGGAAACCCGACGAGGCCGACGTCGGCCATCGACCGCAGCTCGAGCACCAGGTCCCGGGTCTCTCCCGGCTCCCCGAGCAGCGCGAAACCCGGGGCCTTGCGGGCAACGGAGGCCAGCGCGGAGTTGCCGAGCCCACCCCGGCCGCCCTCGGCCGCGGCGAACCGGGTACCCGGACCGACCAGGTCGGCGATGATCTCGCCGCCGGGGGTGAACACCACCGTGCCGTCGGGCACGAGCAGTTCCAGGTCGTCGGCGTTCGCGCCGGCTTTCCACCCGCCCTGGCCCTGCTTACCGTTACGGGCCATCGCGTGCGGGCGGTGGTGGAAGTCCAGCAGCGTGTGCACGCCGGGATCGACGATCAGCACGATCGAACCGCCGCGCCCGCCGGTGCCCCCGTCGGGGCCGCCGAGAGGCTTGAACTTCTCGCGGTGTACGGAGGCGCAGCCGTTGCCGCCCGCCCCCGCAGTGGCGTGCAGCACCACGCGGTCCACGAACTTCGACATCGACCCATCTCCTTCAACGAACGCAAGCCGTCACACACGACAACGGCGGGCCACCCGAGGGGCGGCCCGCCGTTGTCAGGAACTCAGGTGGTGCAGGCCTCAGACCGAGACCGGCACGATGTTCACGACCTTGCGGCCACGGGTGTAACCGAACTCGACCGAGCCGTCCATGAGGGCGAACAGTGTGTCGTCGCCGCCGCGGCCCACGCCGGTGCCCGGGTGGAACTTGGTGCCGCGCTGGCGGACGATGATCTCGCCCGCACCGACGACCTGGCCGCCGAAGCGCTTCACGCCGAGGCGCTGAGCGTTGGAGTCGCGCCCGTTGCGGGAGCTTGACGCACCCTTCTTATGTGCCATGAGTGCGTCTCCCCTACTCTGCCGTCGTCTGGGCGATGCTGTTGACCTGGACCTTCGTCAGAGGCTGACGGTGCCCCTGACGCTTGTGGTATCCGGTCTTGTTCTTGAACTTGTGGATACGAATCTTCGGGCCCTTGGTGTGCTCGACGACCGTGGCCGTGACCGACACGGCCGCGAGGGCGTCCGCATCGGTGGTGACGGTGTCGCCGTCCACCAGGAGCAGGGCCGGGAAGGTGAGCGTTGCGCCGGGCTTGCCGTTGATCTTCTCAACGGTGAGCACGTCGTCGACGGCCACCTTGTACTGCTTACCGCCGGTCTTGACGATCGCGTACAACGCACTGCTCCAAAGCTTGAGGGACGAAGCGAGGATCCGGACTTCGTCGTGATTGGCCTGGGTGGTGATGGCTCCTCGCGGACCGCGGCTCACGTGTTCGTTGGAGCGCGGTGCAGGATCCCAGGGTACGGAAGGGAGTCGGTGAGGGTCAAACCGGGTCTCCCCCAGCCTCGGTGACGGCTTCTGTGACCGCATCGGCGGCAGCCGGCCCGCCCGGTCGAGACGCGGTCCGACGAGTGCGCCGGGGCCGGGTGGCGGTGGTCGGCTCCGGCTGGGGCACGACCTCCACCAAGGCTGTGAGCTGCGCGGGAACCTGCTCCGGGACGAGCCCCCCGGGCACGGCGGGCACTGTGACGACGGTGGCCACGGTGGCGCCAGTGTCGATGACGGCAGGAGCCCCGGCCGTGCGGGTGACCCGACCACGCCGGCGCGCCGGGCGGCCGCCGCCGTTCGACGATCCGTCCGGAGCCGCCTCCGATTCAAGTTCGTGGTCGACCCCAGGCTCGGGGTTGATCACAGGCTCGGGGTTGATCACAGGTCGGGGGCTCGCGACCGCAGGGGACCCGACAATCGGCGCGAGGTCCGCCCTCTGCAGATCCACCGGGGTGGTGGGTGCATCGGCGTCCACCCGGACATCGTCCCGGCGCCCGTTCGACGATCCGCTGGTGTCGGCGCCGCCGTCCTGCGGGGAGTCCTGGCCGTTGCGCTCACCGTCGCCCTCACCCCGACGGCCACCGCGGCCGCCGCGGGACCGGCGACCGGACCCCTCAGCGCTCCCGGAACCCACGGAGCCCTCCTTCTCCTTCTCCGTCACCGGCTCGGCCGAGACGATGACGCCCCGCCCGCGGCAGTGCTCGCACGGCGTGGAGAAGTGTTCGAGCAGTCCGCCGCCGACCCGCTTGCGGGTCATCTGCACCAGGCCGAGCGATGTGACCTCGGCCACCTGATGGCGGGTGCGATCACGGGACAGGCATTCGGTGAGCCTGCGCAGCACGAGATCGCGGTTGGCCTCGAGCACCATGTCGATGAAGTCGATGACGATGATGCCGCCGATGTCACGCAGCCGGAGTTGGCGGACGATCTCCTCGGCCGCCTCGAGGTTGTTGCGGGTGACCGTCTCCTCGAGGTTGCCACCGGACCCGGTGTACTTGCCCGTGTTGACGTCGACGACGGTCATCGCCTCGGTGCGGTCGATCACCAGGGTGCCGCCGGAGGGCAGCCAGACCTTCCGGTCCAGGGCCTTGAGCAGCTGCTCGTCGATGCGGTACTCCATGAAGACGTCGGCGGTGCCCACGTGCCGGTGCATGCGGTCGGACAACTCGGGCGCGACATGGCCGACGTAGTTGGCCAGCGTGTCGAACCCGTCGTCGCCCTGGACGACCAGCCGCGAGAAGTCCTCGTTGAACTGGTCGCGGACGACCTTGATGAGCAGGTCGGGCTCCTCGTAGAGCAACACCGGGGCCTTGAGCTTGTTCGGGCCGGTCAGCTCCGACTTCGTCTTGACGATGTCCCACTGCACCTGCAGGCGGCGGACGTCGCGCTCCAGCGCCTCGTGGCTCACGCCCTCCGACGCCGTCCGGATGATCACCCCGGCCTCGCTGGGGACGATCTCCTTGAGCATGTCCTTGAGCCGTTTGCGCTCGACGTCGGGCAGCTTGCGGCTGATCCCCGCTGCGCCGCCGGACGCCACGTAGACCAGGAAGCGGCCGGCCAGGCTGATCTGGGTGGTCAGCCTGGCGCCCTTGTGCCCGATGGGGTCCTTCGTGACCTGCACGAGCACCGGATCACCGCTGCTCAGAGCCTGTTCGATGCGGCGGGCCTTGCCACCGAGACCGGCGGCGTCCCAGTCGACCTCACCGGCGTAGAGCACCGCGTTGCGGCCCCGCCCGATATCGATGAACGCGGCCTCCATGCTCGGCAGCACGTTCTGGACGCGGCCGAGGTAGATGTTTCCGACCATCGACTGGTCGGTGCCGCCCGTCCCTGCGACGAAGTGCTCGACGAGGACGTCGTCCTCCAGCACGGCGATCTCGACGCGGTGCTCGCGCTCCCGCACGACCATTGTGCGGTCGACGGACTCACGCCGGGCCAGGAACTCGGCCTCGGACAGGATCGGCACCCGGCGGCGGCCGGCGTCGCGGCCGTCGCGGCGCCGCTGGCGCTTTGCCTCCAGCCGGGTGGAGCCGCGGACGCTCTGCACGCCGTCCCCGTCGCCACCGCCGCTGCTCTCGACCTCGCGCTCGCGCTCGGCGCGCGGCTCGCGGGGCCTGCGCACGCGGGTGACGGTGCCGGGCGGGTCCTCCTCGGGCGTGTCGGTGCCGTCGGTGTCCTCGTCGCCGGTGGCCCGGCGGCGGCGGCGCCTGCGGCGGCGGCGTGATCCCCCCGCATCGCCGTCGGCATCGGACTCCCCGTCGGACTCGGTGTCCTCGGACTCCTCGTCGCCGGACTCATCATCCGAGGTGTCGGCGTCGGACGTGTCGGGGTTGGCGCGCTGCTCGCTGTCCTGATCGGTGACGCCGTCCTCGGCGCCCTCGTCGTCCATGCCGTCGCCGTCGCCGCCGCGCCCACGGCCGCGGCCACGGCGGCCGCGCCTGCGCCTCCTGCGGGCCGCGCCGTCGTCGTCGCCGTCGTCGGAGTCCTCGACACCCGCGGCATCAGTGGTGTCCTCGGTCCGGTCCTCGTCGGTCCGGTCCTCGTGGGTCCGGTCGTTGCCGGTCCGGTAGCTGTCGGTCGGGTCGTCCCCGGTCGGATCGTTGCCGGTCCGGTAGCTGTCGGTCCGGTCGTCGTCCTCGATGGCGTGGGGTGCCCCGACGGGCTCGACGACGCGACGACGGGTCTGATCCGGCCGCGTGGGCTGCTGGAACGGCGATGCGAATACCGACCCGAACGCGGCGATCGGCGGTGTCACGACGACCGGCGCCTCCACCGGTGCAGCCTCCACCTCCACCTCCACCGCTGCCGGTGCCGGTGCCGGTGCCGGTGCCGGTGCCGCAGACGCGGGAACCTCGGGCAGCAGGTGTGTGATGACCTGCTCGGCCGCCTTGCGGACGATGCTGGACTGCGCGCTGCGCACCTCGATGCCCACGGCGGCGAGCGCCGCAAGCACCTCCCGACTGGTCCGCGAGAGCAACTTCGCCAGCGCGTGTACCCGCATTTTCTGGGGCAGGTCGTCGAGTGCAGGCTCAGTGACCGGCCCGCCGGGATTACCGGCGGGCGAATCGATATTCGACATTCATCTCCTCCGCCCCCGGGCGCCCTC